>JBELAC010000071.1:0-18713 GCA_049509215.1 Terriglobales bacterium | reverse complement strand
GTTGGCGATGACGTAGTAGGTGTGACGGTGGTGGCCGTTGCGGTTCACGTAATCGCCGACCTCATAAAGCATGGCGGCGGCGGATAACCATTCCCTGTATTCCGGGGGAAGCTGGTGGACGGACTTGAGCGAGGAGAAGAGCAGCAAGGCCGCGTCGCGGACATGCAAGGCGTGATGCATGTCGACGTGGTAATGTTCCACGGCGCGCTTGATCGACTCCCAGCGTTCGGATTCGATGGCGCGGCTGGAACGGGTGCTGCGATCATGTTCCGCGGCCATCTGGGCGAGGATCCCATCGCGCAATCCGAGCGGAGAATAGCGGAACGCGGACAGGTGGCAGCGCTCCAGTAATTCCGAATAGACCACGGCGCCGGCACAGATGATTTCGGCGCGGCGCGGGCCAATGCCCGGGACTTTGCGCCGCTGTTCGAGCGTCATGCGCGTGATCTCTTTGACAATGCGGCGCATCATATCGCGCGTGACCGCGCTTGAGGGCCGCACTTTTCTGGGGCGTGCCAAGTGGCCGGCCATGGCCTTCAGGGCAGCCGCAGTGCCTGAGGTTGCGATCACCATGCCGACGCGGGCGGCCCGGATTCGATTTTGGATTCGCCCGAACTCACGGGTCACGAAACCCTGGAGCTGTTTCATCTCGCCTTTGCGGGGCGGGTCGTGCTTGAGGAACTCGTCGGTGAGACGGAGTGCTCCGAGGGGCAAGCTGACTGTGTCGCGAATCTGGCCGTCGCGGGAAAGAGTAAGTTCGCAACTGCCTCCGCCGAGATCGACCAGCAGGACGCTGTGCGCGCCGAGCCGAGCGTTGGAGACAATGCCGAGGTGAATGAGACGGGCTTCTTCGAGTCCTGAGATGATTTCGATCGTCCATCCGGTGGTCGAGCGAACCCATTCGAGGAACGCGTGGGAATTGCGCGCATCACGGAGAGCGGCTGTCGCTACAACCTTGACTGCGTCGGTGCCGCATTCCTGGATGGCGCGGTTGAAACGGCGCAAAACGCGAACCGTTTCGGACATTGCCTCGGGGAGGAGCAGCCCGCTGCCGAACACACCGTCACCTAAGCGAGTGACCTCGCGGTCTTCGTGGATTTGCTTCAGGCGTCCACTATGAAGGCGCGCAATTTTCAGCCGGACTGAGTTTGATCCGATGTCGATGGCGGCGAAGGTTGGCATAGAAGGGTAACGATCAGTGATCTCATAATGGAGCGGAGAGATGCAAGTAAAGGCGCGGATTTTTTAACGGATTTGTAACAACGCTCTGTTAGCCTCAAACGGAATGTCCAATCAAGCCCTGCCCCGGCCACGTTTTGAAGCTCCACAACCGGAGCCGGGGCCACCTGAGGAAAGGGCAAAGGCTGCCCTGAAAGAGGAAACCAATAGGGCTCCGCTGTTGCAGGGGAGGGTGAGCGAACTCCCCGACACGCTGTTTGGCTGGGCGATGAAGCTTTGCGGGCTGTGCGTGGTTGGGCTTCTCGGCTTGATTGTTTATCAACTGCTCGTCGGATCCCAGCTATCCTGGCACGCATTTGGCTGGAAGTTTTTTGGCCTCTCCGATTGGAATCCTGTCGAAGACCAATACGGAGCGCTACCGTTTATCTACGGCACGCTGGTGTCTTCGCTGCTGGCGCTCCTGATCGCGGTGCCATTGGCGGTGGGAGTGGCTGTTTTTATCACCGAGATGTCTCCTGTCTGGCTGCGCGGGGCGCTCTCGTTTACTACGGAATTATTAGCAGCGATCCCGAGCGTAGTTTACGGACTGTGGGCAATTTTCGTGCTCGTACCGGTGCTGAGGGAGTATGTGCAGCCATTGCTTGGGAAGACGCTCGGCTGGACGGGACTGTTTACGGGACCGCCTTACGGGATTGGGATGCTGGCGGCGGGCGTGATTCTGGCCATCATGATTATTCCGATCATCTCGTCGATCACCCGTGAAGTGCTGACGGTGGTGCCGCAGCATCAGCGTGAAGCGGTGCTGGCGCTGGGTGCGACGCGGTGGGAAATGATCCGGTTGGGCGTGCTGAGAAATGCGCGGGCCGGAATCGTGGGCGGGGTTATTTTGGGTTTGGGGCGCGCGCTTGGGGAAACCATGGCGGTCACGATGGTGATTGGCAATCGAGCGCAGATTGTGAAGACGCTGTTTGCTCCGGGATACACGATGGCGAGCGTACTGGCCAACGAGTTTTCGGAAGCTACGGGTGACCTTTATCTTTCGGCGTTGATCGAGATCGGGCTGGCGCTGTTCCTGGTGACGATTGTGGTGAACGCGCTGGCGCGGCTGATGGTTTGGAGCGTGACGCGCGGGCAGCCGGCTAGAGGCGTGGTTTAGGGCGAGTTCGGATTCGATGGCGGGAAAAGGCTTAACGCAGAGTTCGCAGAGAAGGACCGCAGAGGCTGCGGCGAGATCGGCAAGCAAAAAGTTTTGAAGCGAAGACAGTGACGGACGTGAGCTCCAATTCGACAGCCGTTGTGCTTCCGCCGATCAGTTGGCGGCGGCGAGCGACCGACCACCTGATGACGGCGCTGGCGGTGCTGACCGTGATCCTGGTGCTGGCGCCGTTGTTTGCCATCTTCGCGTATCTGGTCGTCAAGGGCATCGGCTCGATCAATCTTGACTTCCTGACGCAGACTCCGAAGCCGGTGGGCGAACCGGGTGGCGGGATGGCGAACGCGATTGTTGGGTCGGGGGTGATCCTCGCCATTGCCAGCCTGCTGGGAGTGCCTCTTGGAATCGGCGCGGGGATATTTCTGTCGGAGTATGGGCGCAACCGGTACGGCGATGCGGTGCGGTTCGTGTCGGACGTTCTCAATGGCGTGCCATCGATCGTGATCGGAATTGTCGCTTATGGACTGGTGGTCCTGCGCCAGAAGCATTTTTCGGCGCTGGCAGGCGGCGTGGCACTGGCGATCATGATGGTGCCGACGATCGCGCGGACGACGGAACAGATGCTGCTGCTGGTTCCGCAAGCGATTCGCGAGGCCGCATTGGGCATAGGCGTCTCGCGCTGGCGGACGACGCTTTCGATTACGCTGCGCACGGCGACTTCGGGAGTGATTACGGGCGTAATGCTGGCCTTTGCGCGCGTTGCGGGAGAGACTGCGCCGCTGCTATTCACAGCATTTGGAAATCAGTTCTGGAACTGGAAGACGGACCAGCCGACGGCGGCGCTGTCGTTGCAGATTTATACCTACGCGATTTCGCCTTTCGACGATTGGCACCGCCAGGCATGGGCGGGTGCGTTAGTCTTGATTGTGCTGATCGTGAGCGCGGTGGCCGCGGTCCGACTGGTGGTGCGGCACGGAACGTTATCGGGAGTTTAGCAGGCGGAGTTAAGGAATTATGGGAGTCGGAATCACGGTCGAGCGATTGAATGCGTTCTACGGCAAAACGCAGGCATTGTTCGACATCAATATTTCGGTGCAGGCGAATCACGCCACGGCGTTGATTGGGCCGTCGGGGTGCGGGAAGTCTACATTTATCCGGTGCCTCAATCGCATGCACGAGACGATTCCCGAAGCGCGGGTTGAAGGCACGGTTCGGATTGGAGAATTCAGCGTTTATAACGGGACGTCGGCGACACAATTGCGGCGGCGGGTGGGGATGGTATTTCAGAAACCGAATCCTTTTCCGACGATGTCGATTTATGACAACGTGGCGGCGGGGCTGAAGCTGAATGGATTCCGCAATCGGAAACAGCTGGACGAGATTGTCGAGCGTTCACTGCGCAACTCGGCACTGTTTGACGAAGTGAAGGACGCCCTGCACAAGAAATCGGGAGCGAGCCTGTCGGGCGGGCAGCAACAGCGGTTGTGTATTGCGCGCGCGCTGGCAGTGCAGCCGGAAGTGCTGCTGATGGATGAGCCCTGCTCGGCGCTGGATCCGATCTCGACGGGCAAGATTGAAGAACTTATTTTTCAATTAAAAGAGCAGTATACGATCGTGATTGTGACGCATAATATGCAACAGGCGGCACGTGTGGCGGAGTTTACGGGATTTTTTCTTCTGGGTAAGATGATCGAGTTTGATAAGACTGAGAAGGTGTTTACGAATCCGTCGGATAAGCGGACGGAAGACTACGTGACGGGCAGGTTTGGATAATGCGTACGCGTTTTCAACAACAGATGGAGGAGCTCCGCGAGAAACTGCTGCGCATGGGCGGTCTGGCGGAATTGGCTGTGGATCGCGCCACGCAGGCCTATACGGAGCGCGACCTGACGCGCTGCCAGCTGGTGCTGGAAAACGAGAGCCTGATCAATGCCGCCGAGCGCGAGATTGACGAGATGGCATTCGACGTGTTGGCGACGCAACAGCCGGCGGCTGTGGATTTGCGGTTTATTCTGGCCGTGACCAAGATCAATGCCGACCTGGAGCGGGTTGGCGATCAGGCGGTGAATATCGCCGAGCGCGTGATGGACATGATCGAACTGCCAGCGGTGGATTTGCCGGTCGATATCGGGCGCATGGCGACGGCGGTGAGCGCCATGGTGCGGCGGTCGTTGGAATCGTTTGTAGAAGGCAAGGCAGAGCTGGCGCAGGCCGTTCTGGAAATGGATCATGTGGTTGACCGGATGCGCGACGAGGCTTTCATCATGCTCGTGCGAACCATGAACGAACAGCCGCAAAAGACTCAGCAGGCGCTGGATGCGTTGTTGATTGCGCGCAACCTTGAGCGTGTGGCCGACCACGCAACCAACATTGCGGAAGATGTAATCTTCTGGGTGCTGGGGGCCGATGTCCGGCATCATGCGCAAGCGGCGGCGGCCAGCCCACGGCCGGAACCGACGGACTCCTAGAATTGATTTGCAGGTGGTTTCAGCGAGCGGGACGGCTGGAAGAGATTGCGGAAAATATCCGTTCAGAATGCCAGAGTCTCACCCCAGGCGCTGAAGCGCCGGTCTATTCAGATGGTTTATCGGCACGAGTGGAACTCGTGCCCTTCCCAAAACTACCTAAATTCTAGCTCTTCCGCAGCTTGTGAAATCGTAGCCTTTCAAAGCCAATCTTACGTTATGGCTCATGGAAGCCTCGCAAGGTTGTGAGGCCGTTGTTGAGGACTTCGCCGCAGGCGCCCGCCTGCTGTACACTGTGCGAACCCATGAGCAAAAAAGTCCGCGTTTTTGTCACCTGCGATATCGGCAGTGCCCTCAACATTATTCGCGATAAGGGATTTGACGTTGAGGTCTATCCCGAGGCTGAAGCTCCGCCCAAAAGGCTGATCATCGAGAAGGTGAAATCCGGCGTTGACGGGTTGATCACGACGCTGCGGGATCAAATTGATGCCGAGGTGTTCGCGGCTGGGGAGAACACGCTGAAAGTCGTCGCGCAGTTTGCGGTTGGGTTCGACAACATCAGCCGGGCGGACGCGAACCGGTACCGGATCCCGTTCACGAATACGGCCGATGTGCTGACAGAGGCGACGGCGGAGTTTGCGTTCTTTCTGATGGGCGCGCTGGCGCGAAAGCTGTGGTCGGCGGAACGGCTGACGCGGGGAAACCAGTGGGGCTATTGGCATCCTTATTTGCCGTTTCTGGGCGATGAAGTGACCGGGAAGACGGTGGCGGTGATCGGGACGGGACGGATTGGGCTGGCGATGATCAAGAAATGCACGGGATTCGATATGAACATCCTGTGCTTTGATCCGGCCTATGAGAACCGCGATTACATTCATGCGATCCAGGAGATGAAGGACCTAAGGTTCAACCGCGGGATTAGCCGCGAGAAGACCACGATTCGGTATACGTCATTGCATGAAGCGCTGAGTACGGCCGACTTCATCAGCCTGCATGTTCCGCTGCTGCGCGAGGGCGAGAGCAATACTCCGACTTACCATTTGATTAATGAGGTTACGCTGCGCATGATGAAGGCGACGGCGATGATCATCAATACTTCGCGCGGGCCGGTGATTGACGAGAATGCCCTGGCGCGGGCATTGCGTGAGAACTGGATTGCCGGGGCGGCGCTGGATGTTTATGAGAAAGAGCCGCTGCCGGCGGATTCTCCGCTACGCGATCCGGCGATTGCGGAACGTTGCCGGCTGTTGCCGCATTTTGCCAGCGCGGCGCGGATTACGCGGTTGTCGTCCGACCCGGATAAAGGGATGGCGGGACGATGCGTGCAAGGGCTGTTGGATGTGCTGGAAGGGAACTACGGAGGGGATGTGACTAAGATACCTTATGTGGTGAATAAGGAAGCGTTTGGGAAATAGCATAACAATCGCGAGCGTAACGCCCGACATCGGTTAGAAAACACCGTTTATTTCGAGTCCATGTTTTCCCAACGCACAAACTGGCATCTGGCGCCGAATGCGCTTACGCGCGTTCTTAAGGAAGTGCGCGCTTCGGGGCAGGAGATTTTCGATCTTACGATCTCGAATCCGACGGAAGCAGGGGTGAGGCCTGATGCGGAGGCCGTGCTGGGGGCGCTGGTGAATCCGGAGGCTCTTCATTACGATCCACAGCCGCGCGGGTTGCTGGAGGCGCGGAATGCAGTATGCCACTACTATCGCGAGGCGCATCGGGTTTTCGATCTCGATCCGGAGCGGCTGGTTTTGACGACCAGCACGAGCGAGGCCTACTCGTACGTTTTTCGGCTGCTGTGCAACCCGGGGGACGAGATTCTTGTTCCGAAGCCGAGCTATCCGCTGTTTGAGTTTCTGGCGGAGCTTTCGGATGTGAAGCTGGAGCCTTATCCGCTGATCTACGATCACGGATGGCAGATCGATTTCGATTCGCTTTACAAGGCGGCGACGGCGCGGACGCGAGCGGTGATTCTGGTGCATCCGAATAATCCGACGGGATCGTATGTGTCGGCGGCGGAAACGGCGGCTCTGAATGATTTTTGCCGGGACTACAACACCGCGCTGATCGTGGATGAAGTGTTTCTGGACTACGCGCATGATGGGGAGGCGCGCACGAGTTTTGCGGGGAATAACGATGCACTGACGTTTACGCTGAGCGGAGTTTCGAAGGTATCGGCGCTGCCGCAGATGAAATTTGCGTGGGTTGCGACGAGCGGGCCGGAGAAATTTGTTGCCGAGGCCGGAGCGCGGCTGGAAGTCATTGCCGATACGTACCTGTCGATGAATGCGCCTGTGCAACTGGCTGCGACGGTGCTGCTCGATCAGCGGAAACAGATTCAACCGATTCTGCTCGATCGTTTGCGCGCGAATCTGGCGGAACTCGATCGTCAACTCTTGCGTCACCCGGCCTGCACGCGATTGCAGGTGGACGGGGGATGGTATGCGGTCTTGCGAGTGCCGGTGCTTGAAAGCGACGAGGACCTCGCCATCCGTTTGCTGCGGCATGCGCAGGTCAGCGTGCATCCGGGACATTTCTATGATTTTGCGGGCGACGGGCATCTGGTGCTGAGCTTGATCACGGAGCCTGACAATTTTCGGACGGGGGTTGAGCGATTGCTGGGATTCATCGGCAAGTAAGTTGGCGTCGCTCGTGCTCTGGCCTGGGAAAGGCCTAACCACAGAGGACACGGAGGAACACAGAGGATGCCCTCCGGGAATTCCACTTCGTGATACTCTCGCCCTTCACTTTCGGTTCAGTTTTTTGCGATCACCAAGGAGAAAGCATGTCGATCAGCCGCCGGGGATTTATCGAGTCTGCAGTCGTGGTCTCACTCGCAAGCAAACTGAATGCATCCGCTGAGAACGGGCAAGGCGCCGGGAAAGCATCGTCAGGGCCGGCAAAGAAGCCGATCATCATCTGCGCACACAACGGACTTGACTATCTTGACGAAGCGTATGCGTTCCTGGCGGGCGGAGGCGATACGCTGGAGGCTGCGATCCGGGTGGTGAAGGGGCCGGAGAACGATCCGAACGACGATACGGTGGGACTGGGCGGGCTTCCGAATGAAGAGGGAGTGGTCGAGCTGGACGCGTGTTGCATGCACGGGCCGACGCGGCGCGCAGGATCGGTGGGCGGGGTACGCAACATCAAGAACGTGTCGATGGTGTCGAAGGCGGTTTATGAGCACACGGGGCACGTCATGCTGGTAGGGGAAGGCGCAGAGCGGTTCGCGGTGGCGGTCGGTTTCCCGCGCGAGAATCTGCTGACCGAGCGCTCGCGGAAGATCTGGCTCCTTTGGAAGGAATATCACTCGAACGATGATTGGTGGGGGCCGGGGATCGCCGATCCCAGTTGGAAAGCGCCGGCGGAAACGCCACGGGCGCAACTTTTCGAAGAACGCATTCGCCGGTTGGACGAGCACGCTGCCGCGCTTGGAATTGAGCCGGAGTTCCGGATGGCTGCTGTCAGGCGAGTGCTCTATCCGCCGACAGGAACGATTCATTGCTCGGCGCTGAATGAAAAAGGCGATATGTCGGGGATCACGACGACCAGCGGGCTGGCATTCAAGCTGCCGGGGCGTTGCGGGGATTCGCCGGTGATTGGCGCGGGATGCTACACCGATCAGGATGTGGGATCGGCGGGCGCTACGGGCGCGGGGGAAGAGAACATCAAGGTTGCGGGGGCACACACGATTGTCGAGAACATGCGGCACGGAATGTCTCCGCTGGACGCGGGGATGGATGCGCTGAAGCGGATCGTTCGCAATTACAACGGCGACATGGCGAAGCTGAAGTATGTGGATATGACGTACTACGTTCTGCGAAAAGACGGCGCGTATGCGGGTGTTTCGCTGTGGGAGGGTTATTCGAAAGGCGATCCGCACGCGATTGCGGTGCATGATGGCGCGCGGCGGGCGGAAGTGACGGTTCCGTTGCTGAAAGGCTATTCGCAGGATTTTCCGCCGTTTCCGGTGGCGAAGCCGAAGGAATTGATGAAGGATTCGGAGTATCTGAAGTAGCGGATCCGAGGCCGTCCGAAGCTGGGCCGTCGCTGCGCGACTGGATGATGTTCCCAACGGTCAAGTACCGCTGCAGGATGTCTATTCGCTGCAAGGTCATCCTTCATTTTCGGACGTCGTATTCGCACTGTGGTCATATTTCATTGCAAGATGTCCTACCCTCGTTGGGCGAGTGTACGAACGGCGGCTTTTACCGCTTGCCAACGGGTGTACAATTATTTCAGTCAGGTCGCAGCTTCACGGGATCTTCGCCCGCGTTCGAGGCTCGAAAAAATGAACGTTCACGTAAGCTACAAGGTTCAGAAAACTCCCGACATCGAAAAAGAAATCAGCCACCAGATTGAGAAAATCCAGAAACGGCTGCATGTATTCCGGCCGGAACTGGTGCATTTGAAAGCAGTGGTGGAGCAGAATTCAGCGCGAGAGGGGACTGAGGTTTCCCTGAACCTGCGCTTGCCCTCGGGGCAGTTGACGGCGGAGAAGAAAGCATCGAGCCCGACCGCGGCCATCAAGGCCTCATTCGACGATTTGGTGCAACAGATTAACCGGCATAAAGAATTGCTGCGTTCGAGTCATCGCTGGCGGCGGTGGCGGTCGGGTCCACAGGAGTCACCGGAACCGGGCGTGCCGTTCGAGAAGACGCTGGCGTCGGTGCAGGCACCGACAATTTCGGCAGACGACATTGGGTCTTACGTGAATGCCAATCTGGCGCGCCTGGAGCGCTTTGTCGAGCGTGAACTTTATTTTCGCCAGTCGGAAGACGAACAACCGGACGGCCGGCTCTCAGCGTCAGAGGTGGTGAATGAGGTGATCGCTCGAGCTTTGGGCGACCATGACCGGCCTGAGAAACTGGCGCTAGAGCCATGGCTCTACCGGCTTGCGCTGGAAGCGATCGGGGAGATGACAGCGCGGCTACAGGAATTGGAATTGCCGGTTCATCTGGAGGACAGCGGGCGTCCGCAGAATGTGGAGGCGTCGGATGAGGCGACGCTGCAATTTCACCAGGCGGATGAGGGTTGGACGAAAGAAAGCGTGATTGCGGACCGGCGGGTGGCGAGTCCGGAGCAGAGCGCGTATTCGGATGAAATGGTGGCTCTGGTGGAGAGCGCGCTGGAAGGCGTGGACCGCACCGACCGAGAGGCGTTTCTTCTGTATGGCATAGAAGGATTTTCGTTGAATGAAATTGCATCCATTACCGGGCGTCATGCAGAGGCCGTCCGCGAATCTGTACAGCGAGCCCGCGACTGCGTGCGCGGCGCGCCTTCCATGGTGAAGGAATTTCCCAAAGAACTCTTCGTCAGAACCCGCACTTCAGCATCGAAATAATTAAAAGGAGAACCGAGATGATGACACGGGAAGAAATCCGTGAATTGGCGGCATTTCAGGCGGATGAAACCAAGAACGCTTGCGCTCTGAGTTTTTACTTTCAACCCGACCCTCCGCAGGACCGGTCGCATCGCAGCGAGGCGATCGTCGCTAAAGACGTGGTAAAGCAGGCGCTGAAGAGTGCCGGGGCGCAAGGGAAAAATGGAGCGCTGCATGCGGATCTGGATCGCGTGCTGGAATTTGCAACGAACCTGCGCGGGCAATCGCGGGGAAAGGCGGTTTTCGCCTGTGGGGCGCAGAATTTCTGGAAGGAATATGACCTCCCTCCGCGTCTTGGGACGACCCGGATTTATCTGCAGGAGCGTTTTCAACTGAAGCCGCTGGCAGCCTTGCTGGGAGCGCAGCCAGCGTTATGCGTTGCCATGGTGGACCGGCAGCGCGCACGCTTCTTCGACTTGCGTCTGGACGATCTGCGGGAAGGACCGTCGATCGTGCACCTGCTTTCGCGAAGCGGGGCTAGTTATGGCTACAACGGATATGAGGCGGGACATGCAGAGCGCCGTGTATCAGAAGAAGCATTGCAGCATTTCAAGGCGGTGACGGAGCGACTGCGGATCGATCTGGAACGAGGAGCGTGGGAGCGGCTGATCGTGGGGTGCCAGGACGTCAATTGGCCGGAGTTTGAGTCGCAGCTGCATCCTTATGTGAAGCAGAGGGTGATTGGGCGCTTCTCGGCGGATGTGGCGAGCGTGACGAGCGAGGAGATTCGGGACCGGGCCAATTCGGTGCTGAATGAGTGGATCCGGGAGCGCGGTGCGTCGAAGGTGAAGGAAGCAATTGATTTTGCCAAGTCGAATGGACGCGGCGTTACAGGCTTGCGGCGGGTGTTGCAGGCGCTCGAAGCGGGCGAAGTGCAGAGCCTGTTTATGAGTGGGAACTATTCTGCCCATGCCGTCGAATGTCCGCACTGCGGGCATCTGGATGCACATATGGTTCCAGCGTGTGTGGCTTGCGGACACGGAACGCGCGAATTGACGGATGTGTGCGACGCAATTATTCGGATGGCGATCCGGCGAGATATCGAGTTGTTTTATCTGAAGGATGCGGAGGATCTGGATCGGGCGGGGAACATCGCGGCGTTGTTGCGGTTCCGGTCGGACCAGAGACGGACGGGGAAGATTGCGGTGGCGGTGTAGGGCAGGGCAGGGCAGAAGTTAGAAGTCAGATTGCAGGGGTGAGACCTTAACTTCTCGACTGCTTAGATCTTTTGCTGCTTGAGTTGCGACATTAAATTCCATGGCGGGCGCACCTCGGGTGTCTTGCTAGAATGGGCGCAGCGATCGCGCCGACGAATGCGACCAATCGCGGCGCGCCGGACAGCCATGATCCACAAAATTCTTCCCGTGGGACCGCTGCAGTGCAACTGCTCAATTATTGGCGATGAGACTACGTATGAAGCCATGGTGATCGATCCGGGCGACGACATTGATGACATCGTCGCGATCATCGACCAGTACAAACTACAGGTAAAGCAGATCGTAATCACGCATGCGCACATCGATCATGTAGGCGGAGCGATGAAACTGCGCGCTCGGACGGGCGCACCCATCCTGCTCAACCAGAATGACTATGCTCTGCTGAAGATGATGGATATGCAGGCCAGTTGGCTGGGCATGCAGTCTCCCGGGGAAGTGAAAATTGAGGCGGACCTGGTTCATGACCAGACGCTACGGGCGGGCAAGCTGTCGGCGAGTGTGCTGCACACTCCCGGACACACGGAGGGCAGTGTATGCCTTTATTTTCCGGCTGAAAAGCTGCTGATTGCAGGCGACACGCTGTTTGCGCGGAGCATTGGACGCACGGATCTGCCGGGAGGGTCTTTTGAGAAGATCATGCGCTCGTTGCATGGCCGGGTGCTGACTTTGCCGGACGACACGGCGGTGATTCCCGGGCATGGGCCAGCGACGACGATTGGCGAGGAACGGGAAGAGAATCCGTTTCTCAAAGACAGATCCTAGGTCTCCGATGCTATGACCTGGGACCTACTTCTGTGTGGGCGCCTGGTTTTGCGGAACCGTGGGCGGGGTTGAAGGCGCGACCGGTTGCGACTTGGTCTGAGTTGCTTTCACTCCAGAGAGCACGGACGTGGGGCCGGTCTTTCGAGCGGCATAAATCGAAAGCGTGATTGACGTGACCATGAAGATGATGGCTGACCAGGTGGTTGCTTTGGAAAGAGCGGTCGCCGCGCCGCGCGCGCCGAATGCGGTCTGGCTGCCCTGTCCTCCGAAAGCCGCGGCCAAGTCGCCGCTCTTGCCGCTTTGCAGCAACACGACGCCAATGAGGAAGAAGCAGACGATGACGTGAATGATCGTGATCAAAATGGTCATGACAATAAAACTCCGTTTGGGCCGAATCCGGCTTCAGATTCCCGCTTCAAGATGACTTAGGAAATCCTGCGATGGTGCGACACGTGCTGTACCACCCGATTTAATAGTGTTGCATCGGATCGCGGTGAAGGTCAAGTTCTCCCCCACAAAGGTAGTGGGTCACTACGGACCCACTATCCCCGCAAAATGCAGTAGCGTCTTAATTAGGCAGTCAGGACACCACCGCACGCAGCTTTCACTCGAAATCCACAGGACCTCCTGTTAGAATCCCTAAAATCCACTCCCAGGAGTCACAATGCAAGCTACGCTTGCCCTCGAAGACGGCAGAGTCTTCCGAGGCAAAGGCTACGGCGCCAAAGGCGAGTGCTCCGGCGAAGTCGTTTTTAATACTTCCATTACCGGCTACCAGGAAATTTTCACCGACCCATCTTATGCGGGACAGATCGTCGTTCTGACCAATCCTGAAATTGGCAACTACGGCACCAACCCTGAAGACAATGAAGCGGTGCGCCCTTACATCGAAGGGCTAATCGTGCGCGAGTTTTCGAAGGTCAGCTCGAACTGGCGCTCGCAGCAAGTCACCGACGAGTTCATGGAGCAGTTCAAGATTCCGGTGCTGGCCGATATCGATACGCGGGCGCTGGTGCGCCACCTGCGCGACCACGGCGTGATGCGGGGCGTGATCTCGACGCTGGAGGATGACGCCGAGAAATTGGTTACAAAGGCGCGCGGGATTCCGAAGATGGACGGGCAGGACTTGGCAAAAGTCGTTTCGACCAACCACACCTATGTCTGGGAGACGGGCGAACGATCGCACTTGCCTGACGAAATCGTCGGAGTGAAAGATGAGCCGGAGCGGTTTCATGTTGTCGCCTACGATTTCGGTATCAAGCAAAACATTCTGCGCAAACTGCGCGGCGAAGGCTGCAAGGTGACGGTCGTGCCTGCGCAGACGACGGCGGAAGATGTATTGTCGCTTAAGCCGGATGGAGTGTTCTTGTCGAATGGGCCGGGCGATCCCGAGCCGTGTACTTATGCGGTCGATAATATTCGGCGGTTGATGGGAAGACAGCCGATCTTTGGAATTTGCCTGGGCCATCAGCTCACGGGCATTGCGCTTGGCGGTAAAACTTTCAAACTAAAATTCGGACACCACGGCGGGAATCATCCGGTGAAGCAGTTGCAAACCGGCAAAGTGGAAATCACCGCCCACAACCACAACTTCGCGGTGGACCCCGACTCGCTCCCACAAAGCGAGGTCGAACTGACACACGTGGACCTGAACGACCACACACTGGAAGGCATGAGACATCGAAATCTGCCGCTGTTTACCGTGCAGTATCACCCGGAGGCCGCGCCGGGGCCGCACGATTCGCACTATTTGTTTAAGGACTTTGTGAGGATGATGGAGGAATGCAAGCGGTGAAGAGCCTGCTCATCACTGCGATTCTGCTGTCTTTCTCCATCGTGACGAGTGCTCAAGAATGGCATTCGATCGAATCAAGCTTTTGTTCACAAATCAAAGCGAAGGGAGCAAAGGTCTCCGGTCGTCCATTTTCGATTTTCGAAGCTCCCGATCCGGATAGCAAGTGTTGTGAAGGATTGAACTTGAAAACTAAAGGGAGGACGGAGCCCTTCGGCCATTTCAAGATTCTTGGCCTGGATCGGGGACGCTGCTTTCTTTCCTTCGACCTAAAAACGAAACAGGTCAATGTGCCCATTTCCATCGAACGCCTCGTCGATAAACGTTACATCGCTAAGGACTGTGAACCTACCAGCAAGATAACGGTCGACAAAGGCACGAATCAGGTGAAATGGGAAGAGTGGGTAATCGTTGATTGAATCGCGATGCTCGTTGAGAGGAAATTGGTTTTGAAGGGGCGCCGCTCCGTGTGTCTTAAGGGGGGAAGGAAACGTGGCATTAGCCCTTGGGGTCAGTGCCAATAGAAAGAATTGTCATCCCGAGCGAAGCGAGGGATCTGCAGTTGGCTGGCACCGTCAAAATATTTGCGTCGGAATCGGCCGTTCGCGGTGAAGGTTGAGGCAATGCGAGAAGAGAAGCGTTATTACGTTTACATCATGGCCAGCCGCTCGCTGACTCTCTACACCGGAGTGACCGGAGACATTTACCATCGCGCACTGCAGCACAAGGCGGGAGAAATTGAAGGCTTCACAAAGAAGTATCACATCGACCGTCTCGTCTATTACGAGACTTTCAAATATGTAAACAACGCGATTGCCCGTGAAAAACAAATCAAAGCCTGGACGCGCGCCAAACGCTTGGCTCTGATTAAGACCATGAATCCTACATGGCAAGACCTGGCGGAGGGTTGGGGTGAGCCGACGAAACTGCAGATCCCTCGCTTCGCTCGGGATGACAATTCTGAAAATGATGATGACGAACGCGGCGTACCTGAAGCCGCGCCACTACGAAGCACGGCCAAAACCGCATAATGCCTAAACGAACTGACATTTCGAAAATTCTGATCCTCGGCTCCGGACCGATCGTCATCGGACAGTCTGCTGAGTTCGACTACTCTGGCACGCAAGCCTGCAAGGCGCTCAAGTCGGAGGGCTTTGAAGTTGTGCTGGCGAACTCGAACCCGGCTACCATCATGACCGATCCCGAGTCCGCCGACCGTACTTACATCGAGCCGCTCACCCGTGAATATCTCGAAGAGATCATTCGCATCGAGCGAGAAATGTCGCCCAGCGCGGGCTTTCCACCCCAGCGAACCAAAACCGGGTTCGCTGGGGACACCGGCTTTGCCATTCTCCCCACGGTTGGCGGACAGACGGCACTCAACCTTGCCATCGAACTTGCCGATAGCGGTGTGCTCGAAAAGTACAACGTGCAACTTATCGGCGCACAGATCAGCGCCATCAAGAAGGCCGAAGATCGTCTGTTTTTCAAAGACGCGATGCAGCGCATCGGGCTCGACGTGCCGAAATCGGCGCTCGTCAACAATCTCAAAGACGGACTCGAATTCGCGGGCAAGATCGGGTTCCCGGTCATCATCCGCCCAAGTTTTACCCTCGGCGGAACCGGCGGCGGCATCGCTTACAACCGCGAAGAGTTAATGGATGTGCTGGCTCGCGGCCTCGACCTCTCGCCCGTGCACGAGTGCCTGATCGAAGAATCTGTGCTCGGCTGGAAAGAGTACGAACTCGAGGTGATGCGCGACACTAAGGACAACGTCATCATCATCTGCTCGATCGAGAATTTCGATCCGATGGGAGTGCATACGGGCGACTCGATCACGGTCGCACCGGCGCAGACGCTCACCGACCGTGAATACCAGATGATGCGGGACGCTTCGATCGCCGTCATCCGCGAGATCGGAGTCGAGACCGGCGGATCGAACATTCAGTTCGGTGTGAATCCGAATACCGGACGCATGGTCGTGATCGAGATGAACCCGCGGGTGTCGCGCTCATCGGCGTTGGCATCGAAGGCAACCGGATTCCCGATCGCGAAAATCGCCGCCAAGCTCGCCATCGGCTACACGCTGGATGAGATTCCGAACGACATCACGCGCAAAACGCCAGCCTGCTTCGAGCCGACGCTCGACTACGTAGTAGTCAAAATTCCCAAGTGGCAGTTCGAAAAATTTCCGGGCGCCGACGAATCGCTTGGGCCGCAGATGAAGTCGGTCGGCGAAGTGATGGCCATTGGCCGCACGTTCAAGGAAGCGCTGCAGAAGGGGATTCGCGCGCTCGATACAGGAAAGCGCGTCGGCTCGGAAAAAATTGAGCCGAAGATTCTTACGCAACGCTTGGTCACTCCGCATCCGGAACGCTTGACTTACGTGCGCTACGCACTGCGCCAGGGCCACACCATCAAGCAGATCGCGAAGATGACGTCGATCGACCCGTGGTTCCTCTACCAGTTGAAAGAGATCAACGACATGCAACTGGAACTGGAAAAACATCCCATGGAGTCGGTCCCGATCGATGTCGTGCGCGAGGCGAAGCGCATGGGCTTTTCCGACGGACGGCTTGCTCTGACGTGGCGTCTCGACGGCAAGGGCGGCCAGGAAAAGGTGCGCCACTTCCGCAAGAAACACGGCCTGAAGCCGGTGTACAAGCGCGTCGATACGTGCGCAGCCGAGTTCGAAAGCTATACGCCATATCTGTATTCGACCTACGAAGAAGAAGACGAGGCCGCGCCCACCGCAAAGAAGAAAGTCGTCATCCTGGGCTCGGGTCCGAATCGCATCGGGCAGGGAATCGAGTTCGACTATTGCTGCTGCCATGCGAGCTATGCACTGCGGGAAGATGGTTACGAGACCATTATGATCAACTGCAATCCGGAGACGGTCTCGACCGACTATGACACCAGCGATCGCCTTTACTTCGAGCCGCTCACGCTCGAAGACGTCTTTGCAATTTGCGAACACGAAGGTTCGGCCGGAGCGCCCGTCGGCGTGATCGTGCAGTTTGGCGGGCAGACTCCGCTGAATCTTTCGCTGCCGCTCAAGGCGGCGGGCGTTAACATCATCGGCACCACGCCCGAATCCATCGACCTTGCTGAAGACCGGAAACGCTTCGGCGCGCTTCTGGAAGAACTGGACATCCCGCAGGCGCCCGGCGCAATGGTGACCTCGATCGAGGAAGCTGTTGAGGCTGCGAAGAAAATTGGCTTCCCGGTTCTGGTTCGTCCATCCTACGTTCTTGGCGGACGCGCCATGGTGATCGCGTACGACGAAGACACCATCAACCAATACATGAAGCAGGCCGTCGAATATTCGCAAGATCGGCCCATTCTGATCGACAAATTTCTGGAAGACGCAATTGAGGTCGATGTTGATGCGTTGTCGGACGGCGAAGACGTAGTGATCGGCGGAATCATGCAGCATATCGAGGAGGCCGGCATTCACTCGGGCGACTCATCGTGCGTGCTGCCCGCGGTTGATATCCCCGAGCCGCTGCTGAACCGGATGCGGGAATACACTTTCAAGCTGGCGCGAGCCCTCAAAGTCGTTGGACTGATGAATGTTCAGTTCGCAATTCCGCGGGGGAATGGACTGTCTGGTAACGGCCACTCCGAGCACAAGGTCTACGTTCTCGAAGTGAATCCCCGTGCCTCGCGCACTGTTCCCTACGTGAGCAAGGCCACCGGCGTCCCCATGGCGAAAATCGCGGCGCGCCTGATGACCGGGCGCAAGCTGCGTGAATTTCTGCCCGAATACATCGAGCAAGCAAAGGACCTCGACACCGGCCGCAACTACTTCGTGAAATCCCCCGTCTTCCCGTGGTCAAAATTTCCCGGCGTGGACACGGTGCTTGGTCCCGAAATGCGTTCCACCGGAGAAGTCATGGGCGTGGCCGACAACTTTGGTGAGGCCTTTGCCAAGGCACAACTCGCCGCCGGACAAAAATTGCCCACACAGGGAACTGTGTTTATCAGCGTTACCGATCACGACAAGCCGCACGTGGCTGAGATCGCGCATCGCTTTGTCGATATGGGCTTCAAACTGGTCGCCACGCACGGCACAGCCGATCGGCTAGAAGAAGCCGGCCTGGGCGTGGATCGGGTCTACAAGGTGAAGGAAGGTCGTCCTAACGCCGTTGACCTCATCAAGGCGGACCGGATTCAGCTGATCATCAATACGCCCCGCGGGCCCGACCCTTATTTCGACGAGAAAGCGATCCGCCGTGCGGCCGTTACGGCCCGCATTCCGACGATTACGACGCTCTCAGCCGCCCGAGCGGCCACCGAAGGCATTGCAGCGCTGCAGCGCGGAGAAATAAGGGTGCAGGCCTTGCAGGCGCTGCACGCGGAGAGAGTGGGAAACAGCCGCTAACCACGATCACTTTAACGGCGGATATTGGACAGGCATACCCACCCGGCAAGTTTCGTGACTCCGCCCTGGCCCGGCGGATGCAGCCGTTGTGATGGCAATCACTGTTCCGATGTCGGCCGCCACCAATAATCAATACAGCAGAGGCCATCATGGAAGTCACAGTCGAGCATTTGGGATCAGTTCAATTCGAAATCAAGGCTCGCCAGCACACCATCGCTTGCGACCAGCCCGCCGAAAACGGAGGGTTCGACGAGGGCATGACTCCGCCCGAATTGCTGCTGGCCTCGCTCGGTTCCTGTGCCGCGTTTTACGCCGCCGCGTATTTGCGCAAACACAAACTCGCCGAAGAAGGAACGCGCGTTCGCGTCA
>JBELAC010000070.1:0-18739 GCA_049509215.1 Terriglobales bacterium | reverse complement strand
GTATTGCCCTTGTCGTCGGTGATAACCATGGCCTTCTTCTGCGGGTCGAACTTCATGGTGGTAACTTTGCCGGTCTTTTTGTCGCGGACCGTGATCGTACCGGCGTTATCGTCGCTCGAAATGATTTCCACGTCGGCATTCATGGCCGCAGCCATCTTTGCGGTTGCGAGTCCGGGATTCTTCTTCATCAAATCAGAATCAAACCCAGCCTGTTTCACTTTGTGCATGGCATAAAAGCCGAGGACGGCACAGCTTCCAAAGCAAACGACGATGACGGCCAGGACGATGCCAAGAATCCAGAACAGGGTCTTGGACCCAGAACTTTTCTGCGGTGCAGGAACCGGGGAGGATGGGGCTGCTCCGGGTGTGGGCGGATTTGGCGGCACGCTGGACATCGTTTCTCCTTTTCACCAAAACGAGGCTCGACAAGCAGGGACGGAAGAAAAAGTAATGCCGAAGAACGGCGCTATTATACGTTCACTGGATAGAAGAGCAATGGCTTTGATGCGTGGTGGCGGGAGTTATTGCGATTAAGATGTGACCGCTTCCGGCCAGGCAGTGCCAGGCTGGCACTCCCCAATGCTCAGACTGGGATGGCGTCCAGATAGCTCGAGAGCAGTTGTTCTCCAGTGCCTTCGAGCTCGAGGAACATAATGCCATTGCCGTATTGAGGGTGGCGGGTTACGACGCGGCCGCGAACCCGGACCGGGGAATTCTGGAGCCACAATGTAACTTGGACATAGGTGGCCAGGGCGAGAGGGTGAAGGAGCCGAACGTAGCAACCGCCGCGACTGAGGTCTGTTGTCTCTAAGTGTTGGAAATCAACCGAATCTTCCTGGCGCAGATCGACCGGGATCTGCAACGTGCAACGTGAATACTGGCGACGATCGGTGGGAATCGTTGCGGTAGTCGCGGGCTGTCCGTTGGCAGAATCCATTGAATTGGCCGGCCTTGCGTCGAAGAGCCCCCAGGCTGGCGCCCGGAAAAACGGGCAGGAGCCGGCGGCGCTGCGACGGTTTTTGGGAGTGCGGAACCTCATCATGATTGTCGGCAGAAGTGCGATAAAGTTTAGTGACCGCTGTCACATTGGTATGTGCGAAAGGCCCTAAATGGCGCACCGAAGGTCGGTCCCGGTCGAAACCGACGCGCTCTCGTCGAAGTTCGCGCTCAACGTGTTCCAATCCCACTCGCGCTGAAGCTCCGGAACGCGCGCTGCGTTGGCTTGGTTATTTCCGACTCATTCGTCTGTACGTGCTAAAATTTCCACAGAATTTCCCTTAGACCCTAGTTTCCGGACATTGATTTGATCGAACTTGCATCCTCGATATTGGCGGCCGATTTTGCACATCTGGGTGACCAGGTGGAGCGGGCGACTGCGGGTGGCGCCAGCGTCGTCCATGTCGATGTGATGGACGGCCATTTTGTGCCCAATCTCACGATCGGGCCTCCGGTGGTGAAATCGCTGCGCAAGGCAACCCGCCTGCCACTCGATTGTCATCTGATGATAGAGAACCCAGACCTTTATGTTGGTGATTTCGCCGAAGCGGGTGCGGACTGGATCTCTGTCCACCAGGAAGCCTGCCGGCATCTGAACCGGACCCTGAACCTGATCAAAAGTCACGGCTGCCGGGCGGGTGTGGTGATCAATCCGGCCACCCCGGTAGAGACACTCAGCGAAGTGCTCGAAATTGTGGACTATGTGCTGGTGATGAGCGTGAATCCCGGGTTCGGCGGGCAGAAATTTATTCCCGAGACGCTCGGTAAGGTTCGAAAACTGACAGAAATTCGCGCCGGACGAGGATATTCTTACCGGATCGAAATCGATGGGGGCGTCGCATTGGATACGGTCGCCGAAGTGGTACGGGCAGGCGCCGAGGTCCTCGTAGCCGGGAACGCAGTGTTTGGTAAGGGCGACCCGGCCGCAGATGCGGCGGCATTGCTGGACGCAGCGAAAAGCGCGAGTTTGCTGAGGGTGTGAGAGCACTATCCACCACGGGGACACAGAGCCACTGAGAAGACCTTCATTGCTTTTCTCTGTGTCTTTGTGGTGAAAAAGATTGAGGGTTCATCATGCGTCGTAAATTGATTTTCGGGATCGTCGTGGTGGTGCTGGCGTTCGCGCTGGGCTGCACAAATAAGAAGTCGAACAATCCGCTGGCGAACGTCGGTTCCAAGCAGCCTGACAAAGTGCTGTTTGACCGTTCCATGGACGCGATGAAGCACAACCACTTCGACGTGGCTCGCATGACCCTGCAGACGCTGATCAATACGTATCCCGATTCAGAATACATCGCGCGCGCCAAACTGGCTGTGGCCGACTCATGGTACGCCGAGGGCGGATCGACGGCGATGCAGCAGGCGGAGATCGAATACAAAGATTTCAAGACGTTTTTCCCGAACATGCCCGAAGCGGCGGAAGCGCAGATGCGGGTTGGAGACATCCATTACCAGGAGATGGAAAAGCCGGACCGCGATTTCACTCACGCGGTGCGCGCGGAAGAAGAATATCGGGCGATGATCAACGAGTACCCCGACAGCAAGCTGGTGCCAAAGGCGAAGCAGCGGCTGCGTGAGGTGCAGGAAGTTCTGGCACAGAGGGAATACAACATCGGGCAGTTTTATTATTTGCGGCTCGCGTATCCAGCGGCGATCGCGCGTCTCAAGACCCTGACGGATCGCTACCCTCTGTACAGTGCTGCAGACCAGGCCCTCTACCTGTTGGGGCAATCCTACGAGGCCGAGATTGACATGGTGCGGAAGAACCCGCGCACCGGTGAAGTGATGAAGGCGAAGATGATCGAGGACCTGACCAAGCACGCCGCGGACGCCTATGGCCGCATCATCCGGCGGTATCCCGCGATGGACCGGGCGGTCGACGCGAAGGAACGGCTTGAGGCCATGCACCAGCCCGTGCCGCGTCCAACCCGGGCGGCGCTCGATCTGAACAAGAAGGAGATTGCCAGCCGCGATCAGACGAGTACATTGTCCAGCGTCATGGCGACCTTCGAAAAGCACCCGCAGGTCGGGAACGCCTCGCGTATTGGCGAGCCCACGATGGTGGATCAGGATCCGGTCACTGCGACCGAGGTGATTAAGGGAATTGCGCAGGCGGCGGGCGCGATGGGAGACAGCGGCAAGTTGAGCGCGACGATCGTGAATGCGAAAGGGGCATCGAACGAGCAGCCGCCCCGCTCCGAGAATCCGACCGCTGCCGGGGACACGACTCCAGCTTCGGCCTCGGATAGCGTTGCAGCAACGGATGCCGCATCCGCAAACGAACTGAAGCCAAACGTTCCCGACCCCAACGAATTGAAGCCGAACGTAGACGCGGATCCAAATCCTTTGCCGCCTCTGCAGCAAAGCAATCAACTGGATAGCGCCAATGGAGCTTCCAGTTCGACCCAAACTGCCAGTGCGGCTGGTTCGTCGAAAGAAGAGATGGCCGATATCTCATCGAGCAAGAAGAAAAAAAAGAAGGGAATCAAGAAGCTAAATCCTTTCTAGGCAGGCGAGTGCGCCCGGTTGCACAGGGAGAAGTGGCGCCTGTGGTTGTCACGGGTCGGAATAAGAATATCTGGGGCCGAAAGGGCCCCTTTTTCTATTGTTTTTGGGGATGTGCTTCCGGTTTCTGGCCGCCCTTGCCCACCATTGGGGGCTGCACTTAGGTGCGTGACACGCTCGTAACCGGTTAATAGCTTACGAGTCGTTGACTTAGCAGGAAGGACACGATAGTTTCGCGTTATCTCTCCTTTTCGGGGAAGGAATACGCTTTGGTGCGGAAAATACTGCTGGCCGATGATAGCGTGACCGCCCAGAATATGGGGCGCAAGATCCTCGTGGACGCCGGGTATGAAGTCCTTACGGTGAACAATGGCTCGGCGGCCCTCAAGCGGATTACCGAATCCAAGCCGGACGTCATCATTCTGGATGTATACATGCCCGGGTACAGCGGGCTGGAACTCTGCCAGCGTCTTAAGGATTCGCAGGAGACAGCGCACATTCCCGTACTCCTGTCGGTCGGCAAACTCGAACCTTTCAAGCCGCAGGAAGCCCGGCGAGTCAAGGCAAACGCACACATCATCAAGCCCTTCGAAGCCAGCGAACTGCTGACTGCGATAGCTCACCTGGAAGACTCCATCGTGCCGCAAGGCCGCAGGCCAGGTTTTGCCGCTCCTCCCGCAGGCATTGGAGAAGACCTCTCGTGGCGGACAGATTCAGCATTCAAGAACGACTCCCAATTTTCGTCGAAGAAGAAGGATGAGTCCGAGAGCGTAGCGCGCTTCCGCGATTTCCGAAAAGCGAAGGCAAATGGGAGTTCAGCGTCCGCAGCCCAGGAGACGGCTGGGTCTTCCGCTGGAAAACCCTCAGCGATCGGCTCCGACATAGTGTCTGACATGCCGCGCGGCATCACCCGGGAAGAGTTGGACGTGCTGAGCGCACTGGCCGCAAAACTGGATGAACCAACGATCCCGGCACCTGTCGCGAGTGCGGCGGCGCAAGTGGCGATTCCGCCGGTTTCTGAAGTAGCGCCCCCGGTGGAAGAGGCTCCGATCGCCGCTCCGACCATGGTTCCGACCGTTGGCCACGCCGCGAGCGTGAAGTTCGAAGTGCAGTCTCCGAAAGCCGAAGCGGCCGAACAATCCGCCGCCATGGCAGAAGATGCGGTAGAAATTCCGGCTGAGACTGTTGAGCCTGCGTGCGAAGCGGTGCCGCCTCCCGAGCAGTCTGCCCATCTCGAATCGGCGGCTATTCAATATGAGCATGTTGAATCGCAACGGACGGAATCGAGCGTCGAATCGCAAGTCGAATCGAACATCGAATCGCACTACGTCCAATCGCAACAATCCCAGGATGCGTCCTCGTCCGACGAGACGGTAAATTCTGCGGTGTTCGCGATTGAGGCCGCCCCGATTGATGCGGCGGACGAGCCGTTGTTTGCGGCAGCGGTTTCGCCGCAAGAGCATTCAGACTCGCAACCCTTTGAAGTTGTCGGCAGCGCGCCACAGCCGCTCGAGGCGAAAGGCGAACAGTCGCAGGCAGAGCCGAACAAATCTGAAGAAGTCAAAGCGGAAGACGCGAAAGCGGAAAAACCTGTTGCGGAAGAGCCCACGCCGGCAGAACCCGCGCCCGAGGTTCCCGTTGCGGCGGCTTCTCAAGAGGTTGTCGAGGCTGAAGTGCCGGCCCCCAGCGAGGACGAGTTGGCCGAAGCGTTGCGGCTCCTGACTCCCGCTGCTACCCAGGCCGAGGCCACGGTTCCCGAAGCAGTTTGCGCCCAGGCCACTGGCGAAGGCCACGACCAGGCCGGCGAATCGCAAAACACGGCGCCCGCAACTTTAAGTCAATCCAGGGATTACTCAGAGCAGAATGACTCTCAGGCTAAAGGTGGTTGGTTGGCCGAGGCTGTGAGCCTGACTCCGGAAGAAGCGGCGATGTCGCTGGAAGCGGAGATGTTCCGCTCCTTTGCGGCAGCGTCGACCGAAGAGATCGATTCAACGCCAGCATCGAGCCGCGTTGAGACCATTACAGCCGCAGTTGAGAACCGGTTGCTGGCGGAAGCTTCCGAACGAAATCAGATTGAGTCCGATAAGGCTCCGAAGGTGATGGCCGCCGCAGCGGCAGCCGCAGCCGACGGACCCCCAACGTCGGAAGACGGCGAAATTGCCAGCATTGTCGACAAGGTGCTCGCCGATCTTCGACCGAAGATCGTCGAAGAAATTACCAAGAAATTAGGAAAAACCACCAACGGCTAAGAGCCGAGGGTTCATCGTTCGATAGAGCGCGCTCTCGTTCAACCGGATTCCGCATTTTTGTTAAGAATCTTTCTTCCCTTGCCCCGTTTGACCCGTCTTTTCTTGCAACTGTAAGATCAAAGTTCATCCCTCAGCTGATAAATGACTGGGTTGCCGCGCAGTGTAACCCGGACGGCCGGGGCATCAAGTCATAGGAACGCGTTCTACACGAGCAGGGTTGCAAATCGCTGCTCTCAAAGGATTCATGCCGCACGAATTATCAAAAGCTTATGAGCCGGGCGACATTGAGAAACGCTGGGCCGAATACTGGGTCAACGAAAAGCTTTTCCACGTCGAGACACCAGCGGAGGGGGAGACTCGCCCGGTCTTTTCGCTGCTGCTCCCGCCTCCTAATGTGACCGGGCGCCTGCACATGGGGCACATGCTCAACCAGACACAGATGGACATCATGGTGCGCTGGCATCGCATGCGCGGTTTTGACACGCTGTGGCTGCCGGGCACGGATCATGCGGGCATCGCAACGCAGGTGCAGGTGGAGCGGCGACTGGCGAAAGAAGGCAAGAAGCGGCGCGACCTCGGACGCGAGAAGTTCATTGAACAGGTTTGGGAATGGAAACGCGAGTTTGGCGGCGCGATCCTCGACCAGATGAAGCGGCTGGGCGCGTCGGTGGATTGGGGACGCGAATACTTCACGATGGACGAAGACCTTTCGCGCGCGGTGCGCGAGGTTTTCGTGCGGCTTTATGAGGAGGGGCTGATTTATCGCGGCAAGTACATCGTGAACTGGTGTCCGCGCTGTGAGACGGCGATTTCCGATCTCGAAGTGAAGCACGAAGATGTTCCGGGAAAACTATGGGAGGTCCGATATCCGGTGGTCGGGACGGATGAATTTATCACCGTGGCGACAACTCGACCGGAGACGATGCTGGGTGATACGGCGGTCGCGGTGAATGCGGCCGATAAGCGCTACACGCATTTGCACGGGAAAAACGTCTTGCTGCCGCTGATGAAGCGCGAGATCCCGATTATCCTCGACGAAATTGCCAAGCCGGAGTTTGGCACGGGAGCGGTGAAGATAACACCGGCGCATGATCCGAACGATTTTGAGGCAGGCAAGCGGCATAACCTTCCGCAGATCGATGTCATGGACCTGCACGCGCGGATGACTGAGAACGCCGGTCCTTATAAAGGACTCGACCGGTACGAAGCGCGTGAGGCTGTGCTGGCGGATCTCAAGGAGCAGGGGTTCCTGGTGGCGGAAAAGGACTACACGCTTCCGCTCGGCAAATGCGATCGTTGCGGGACAGCGGTCGAGCCGCGGCTTTCCGAGCAGTGGTTCGTGAAGATCGCCCCGCTGGCCGAGCGCGCGATTGAAGTCGTGGAAAAGGGATACATCCGGTTTCAGCCCGAGAATTACCGCCAGATTTATTTGAACTGGATGCGAAATATCCATGACTGGACGATCTCGCGGCAGCTCTGGTGGGGCCACCGCATTCCAGTGTGGTATTGCACTCATGACGGCTGCAAGGAAGTGGTCGTCGCGCGCGAAACGCCAAAGTCGTGCCCGAAGTGCGGCGGCGCAAAGCTGGCGCAGGATACCGATGTGCTCGACACGTGGTTTTCGTCGGGGCTGCTGCCATTCACGACGCTGGGCTGGCCGGATGCGACGCGCGACCTGGAAGTGTTTTATCCGAATTCGTTGATGATCACCGGGTTCGACATCCTGTTTTTCTGGGTGGCGCGGATGATCATGCTCGGCTGCTGGTTCATGATGCCGCCGAACAAACCCGTCCTGGATGCCGCGAAGGGCGCACCGTCCGGGATGAAGCCGCCTTCGGATGAAGAGGCGCTGCGGGCGAGCGTCCCGTTTCGCGAGGTCTACATTCACGCGCTGGTGCGCGATGCCGATCGGCAGAAGATGTCAAAGATGAAGGGCAACGTGCTCGATCCGATCGAAGTGATCGGAAAGTATGGCACCGATGCCACGCGGTTTACGCTGGCCGCGATGGCGGCTCCGGGAACGGATATTGCGTTTAGCGAGAGCCGGACCGACGGATACCGGGCATTCGCGAACAAAGTCTGGAACGCGGCGCGCTTCATGTTCATGAATTTGGACCGCATTGCGCCGGATTTGCGGCCGCAGGCGGGCCTTCGGCCCGTGGGCGGACAGGAGTGTCCGCCCCACACAGGCGTTGCCGGGTTCACGATTTCCAAGCTGGAGGACCGCTGGATTCTTTCCCGCTTCAATCGGGCCACGCGAGACGTCAACGAATCGATCGCTTCATACCGATTTCACGAAGCCGCGAACCGGATTTACGATTTCTTCTGGGGAGAGTTCTGCGATTGGTACATCGAACTGGTGAAGCCTCGCCTTGCGGAGACGGCAAGCGCGGAAACCGCACGCGCTGCCTGCGCAAACCTCGTCAACTTGTTCGATTGCGCGCTGCGGCTGCTGCATCCGGTGATGCCGTTTATCACGGAAGAGATATGGCACGCGATGTACGCCGGCGAGCCGCCACTGAAGTCGATTGCGCTGGCGGCGTATCCGGCAGCCGATGACGCGCAGATTGATCTGGCCGCTGAAACCGAGATGGCGATTCTGCAGGACCTGATCATCAGCGTGCGCAATCTGCGGGCCGAGCTGAAAGTTGAGCCCAAGGTCAAAGTTCCGATTGAAGTATTCGCGCCAGAAGCTGATGTTCGCCAGATGATGCAGCACAACCTGGGCGCGGTTCTGTCGGATCGATCGGCGGGCGTGGAGAAGATTACGTTCGTCGATACGTCGCTGGCCAAAACTGCCGGAGCCCGAAGCACCGCGCGCTTCGATGTACATGTCGTTTATGAAAAGAGAATCGACGTGGCTGCGGAATCCGAGCGTCTGAGAAAAGAGCTGGATAAGATTGAAAGGGAAATCGCCAACGGCCAGCGGCAGTTATCGAATGAGCGGTTTCTGGCGAAGGCCCCCGCCAAAGTGGTGGAAGGATTGAAGGCGCGCGCGGAAGAATTAAGTGTCCTGCGGGAGAAAGCGCTCGCGCAGATGAGGGAAATCGGTGGTTAGTGGTTGGTTGGCCATTCTTGATTTTGGCTATGACTTATTTTGAGTTCTGACGACTAACCACTAATCACTGGATTTTATGGACTGGAATTCACGACGCATCACCGCGATTATCGAGAACGCGCTCAACGAAGATCGGGCGACGCGCGACGCTACCAGCTACGCGTGCATTGATCCCAATCAGCGCGCCTCGGCGACGATCATCGCCAAGCAGGAGTGCATACTCGCCGGACTCGGCTGTATCCCGCGAATCCTTGACGCCTATGCGGCGCTCGATGGGGCGGTCACTTCGCATTACGAAGTCACCAGCCATCCGTCTATTTTCGACGGAGTTCGCGTGCACGCGGGCCAGCCGATAGCGGTCATTCGCCATAATGCGCGCGTGATTCTCTCCTGCGAGCGCGTGATCCTGAACTTTCTGCAGCGTATGGCTGGGATCGCCACCACGACCCGCAAGTTTGTCGACGCTGTTTCCGGCACACGCGTGCGTATCCTGGATACGCGCAAGACGGCTCCCGGATTGCGCTTCATCGACAAGTACGCTGTTCGTTGTGGCGGCGGGCAAAATCACCGGCTTGATCTTTCCGACGGCGTGCTCATCAAGCACAATCACATCGCGCTTGCTGGAGGAGTCGTCCCCGCTCTGGATCGCGCCATGCATAACCGCCGGGGCAACCAGCCGATCGAGATCGAAGTGCGCTCTCTCGAAGACCTGCAGCAGGTACTCAGCACGGGCGCCGAAGCTGTACTCCTCGATAACGTCAGCGTCGCAGATGTGCGCAAAGGAGTCGAAATCTGCTCGCGGCAGCCGAAGCGCATTCCGCTCGAATGCGCGGGAGGCATCACGTTGGAAAATGTGCGCGCCTACGCGGAGACCGGCGTCGACTTCATATCCGTCGGCGGCATCACCCGTTCGTTTCCGACCGTGGATATGAGTATGCGGGTTGCGCCGGAGTAGATTCGCTGGTCGCTGGTCGCGGTTCCTTCTTGATCCTCGCTTCCTTGCATCCCACCGCCCCGGATTTGGCCAGCGACCAGCGACGAACGACCGACGACTAGCTATAATTCCCTCCATCACAGCTTCCACCAAAACTCGCCGTGTGCCTTCTGTTCACAAGGCCACAGATGTTCGCCTGGGCCGCATCGTGCGCCTGCTCATGAGCCATGCAACCGTTGTGGCCAGCGGCACCAAAATCGCCGAGGAATTGGGCACTACTCGCTCCGAAGTCTGGCGTTTGATCCAGCAATTGCGCGGCCTGGGAGTCGATGTCGTCGGACACCCGGCCACTGGCTACCAACTGCGGGCCGTCCCCGACCTGTTGCTGCCGGAGATGATCGCGCCGCTCGTGAAGGGCACCATCTTCGGCGCGCAGAGCGCAAAAAACATCCATCACTATTACAAGATCGGCTCGACCAATTCCGAAGCCATGCGTGCCGCATCGGAAAGCGCGCCCGATGGCAGTGTCTTTCTGGCCGAGGAGCAACTGTCCGGACGTGGACGCGGCGACCATTCCTGGCATTCGGCGCGGTCGGCGGGAATTTACTGCTCGGTGGTTCTGCGTCCCCAGATGCCGCCGTCCGACGCCCTGCTTTTTTCACTGGCGGCCGGACTGGCCGCGCGAGCGGCAGTCAGCGAAGTTTCCCAACTGGCAGTGGACTTGAAATGGCCGAACGATCTTCTGCTGAATGGCAAGAAGTTTTGCGGTCTTCTTACCGAGATGAATGCCGAGGCCACGCGCGTCCGCCACTTGGTTGTGGGTGTGGGCATCAACGTGAACCAGACAAAATTTCCGGCCGAGCTCAAGGACGTTGCGACTTCGCTGAAATTGGAGAGCGGAACGGAATGGTCGCGCGTTGAGTTGTGTGCCGCTTTGCTAAAATCTCTCGACCGCGAATATCGCGCACTGGTGGACGATGGTCTCTCGGCCCGAGGTTCGGTGCTGAAACGATTCGAAGAGAACTCGTCATCGGTACGTGGACGCAAAGTGCGAGTGGAAGACGATGGCCTGGAGGGCGTGACGGAAGGGCTGGACGCGCGCGGCTTTCTGCAGCTGCGAACCGCCGAGGGCTTGCGAACGGTACTGAGTGGAACAGTAAGATTTGCTTAGGCCTCGGACGAGGGCGTCCGAGCCTGCGTGACTTTCTATGCTTCTTGTCATTGATGTCGGCAACACAAATACGGTGCTGGGCGCGTTCGAACGCGTGGAGCCGGCTCGTCGCGGTGAAGATCTCACGACTGAAACAGCGCGCTACGAGAGGCTGGTCGCCAACTGGCGCGTCGGATCGCACCTGACGCGCACGGTCGATGAATACGGCATCATCTTTCGCAATCTGTTTGCGATCGACAATCTTGAGGTGTCCAGTGTCGACGGCATCGTCATCTCGTCCGTCGTGCCGCCACTCGATCCAATTCTGCGCCAGGTGTGCGAGCGTTATTTCAACACCAAGCCTCTGTTCATCGAGCCGGGCATTAAGACTGGAATGCCCGTGTTGTACGACAATCCGGCCGAAGTGGGCGCCGACCGCATCGTGAACGCGGTCGCGGCATTCGAGAAATTTGGCGGCCCATGTGTGATCGTCGATTTCGGAACGGCTACCACTTTCGATTGCGTTTCGAAGAAGGGCGAGTACATGGGTGGAGTCATTTGCCCCGGCATCGGCATCTCGGCCGACGCGCTGTTTCAGCGCACTGCTCGACTGCCGCGGGTCGAGGTTCGCAAGCCTGCGCGCGTGATCGGAACGACTACCGTCGGCAGTCTGCAGTCCGGTCTTTATTATGGCTATCTTGGATTGGTCGATGGCATTCTCGAGCGGCTCGTGGATGACCTTGGCGAGGACACGCACGTGGTTGCCACCGGCGGCCAGGGTTCGCTGATCGGCACGGCATCCCACTTTATCAAAGATGTTGATGAACTGCTGACGCTCGATGGACTGCGGATCATCTGGGACCGCAACCAGTCCTATCGGCGTGAAGCCAGCCCAAAAGCGGCCAAAGCAGCGCCCAAAACACTGGCTGACAATGCGAAACCGTGGCCTTCGCCGAAGGCGCCGAAATCGCGCTGAACTCGTTGCAGTAAGCCGCCGTGGAAAATTACTTCAATTACTTCACCGAAATCGAAGAACACTACCAGCGCCGCCGCGGGACGATGCTGTTGCTCTCCACCCTCGATTGGGCATTGATTGAAACCTGGAAGAATGCTGGCGTACCGCTCCAGGCCGTTCTGCGCGGAATTGACGATGCCTTTGATAAGTATGATCAGCGACCGACGAAATCGAAAAAGGTGAACAGTTTGGCTTACTGTTCGCAGGCCGTGCTGGCGGCAACGGAAGATATGAAAGAAGCGGCCGTGGGTGCGGCCAGTGGGGGAAAGGCCGTGCCTGAGCCGGGATTCGACGCCGCGCAAATTGCGGGCTTCCTGCGCGAGAACGCCGATCGTCTGGAAAAAGCGAAGCTGCCCGAGCGCCCCGGCTTTTCCGTCAGGGCGTTAGCCAGCGAAACTGCAGCCTCATTGCGCGAAATGGCCGAGGGAGTCGCAAGCAGCAAGAACCTGCCTCGCCTCGAAGATATCGAGCGCCGCCTGACGGTCCTGGAAGAGAAATTGTTTGCTGTTCTAATGGCGGCAACTCCCGACGACGATTTGCTCGACGTTCGCGTCCAGGCCGATCGTGACCTCGCTCCCTACCGTCGCAACATGACGGCGCCGCAGATCGAGCAACTGCACAAGCAATATGTCCGCAAGCGCTTGCTGGAGCGCAGCGGCGTACCACGGTTGAGTTTGTTTTACATGCATTGATTGTGTGCGGCGGACACTCTTGTCCGCCCCACGCCAGCCGCAAAGAGGTGTTCATCTAGAAAGCATTGGTGGTTCGCAACATTCGCGGGCAGGAGTACCCGCGCTACATAAACAAAAGCATGCTGCTCACGATTGAAAAACTCATCTACGGCGGCGACGGCCTTGCCCGCACGCCTCCCGGCCCCGATGGTCGCAGCATGGCTGTCTTCGTGCCATTCGTGTTACCCGGCGAGCAAGTGGAGGCCGAGGTTCGGCAAGCCAAGCCCGGATTTTCCCGCGGAATCGTCACCAAACTGCTCGAGCCGTCTCCCGGCCGGATCGTGCCGCACTGCCCGTACTTCCAGCAATGCGGTGGCTGCCATTATCAGCACATTCCTTATGAGCGACAACTCCAATTCAAAGCGCAGATTTTGCGTGAAACACTCCAGCGCATTGCCAAGATCGAATTGAAAGCCGAGATTTGCCTCCATCCTTCTCCGCCGTGGAATTACCGCAACCGCACGCGCCTCCAGGTTCGCACCGCCCGCGAGTTTGGTCTTGGCTACTACCGGTTCGGCTCGCGCGAATTTCTTCCCGTGCGCGAATGCCCAATCACTTCGTTGCTCATCAATGGCGTGATAGCGCGGCTCACAGAGCTCGGCGGATTGGGATGTCCTTCGGCCGTGGAAGAGATTGAACTTTTTGCTGACTCCTCCGACGAACACGTGCTGGCCTCGGCATATTGCCGCTCTGACGGAACGGACAAAGAGCTCTTGCTTTGGGCAGACGCTGTCGTTCGCGAGTTCCCTAACCTGGCCGGCATCAGTTTCTTTTCATCGCGACAGCGTTCCGAAGACGAAGCCCCCGCTGATATGAAATTGCTCGCGCATTCAGGCGCGAGGTCGATCCGCTATCGAACCGGCAGCGCCGAATATCAAGTCAGCGCTGGAGCATTTTTCCAGGTCAACCGCCATCTGATCGACAAGTTGCTCTCGGTCGTTACCGGCAATGCCCATGGAGAGACGGCTCTCGACCTCTATGCGGGAGGTGGTTTGTTCTCCGTCCCACTTGCGGAAATTTTTCATCACATATTTGCTGTAGAGCCGTCACCGACATCTCTTCCTGACCTGAGACAGAATGTGCCTGCGAGCGTGAAAGTAGTTGGCACGCGAGCCGAGGAATACCTGAGTAGCCGAACGGCGCGCAAACGTCCTGACTTGGTCGTCCTGGACCCTCCCCGTGCCGGGGCCGGCAAAGCGGTGACACGCTCTCTGGTGGAACTCGGAGCGCAAAGCCTCCGCTATATTTCGTGTGATCCGGCGACGCTGGCTCGGGACTTAGGGCCCCTGATCGCGGCCGGCTATTACATTCAGGAGGCTCACTTGTTCGATTTGTTTCCGCAAACGTTTCACATCGAATCGGTGATGTTGCTAGCGCGCTAATCACTTTCACGTCCGCCCAATTCCCTGGAAGACGGGTGGGTGGCCGGCAATTCTCTGTCCACAAAATGCCCGGAGCGTGATCGTGCTCCTGCCCGCTTTTTGATCTCTGCTGGAGAGGCGATCGCCGCCCACCTGCCGTGACACTGCTGTCCGAAATCACACAGCCCGGCATTAGCCAATGATTCGCGAGCTGAAGCGGCCATGCCAGCCGATGTTCTGGGCCGCACTGGTGTTTTGCTTTGGGCTCTGGACTGGTGCATGCGCCTGGCGTCCACCGGTTTGGTGGGCGATCGCCATCGCAGCTTTTGTGCTGGCTGCGCTATGGTTTCTTCCTCGTCGGTCGTGGCTCGCCAAAACGCTGGCGCTCGCCACATGGTTCCTGTTCGGTGCATTCCTCATTCAAATTCGGGGCTACCCGCCGGAGGATTCACGGCTCGCCGAATTTTCCGACGGCCGTCCCGTCACATTAACCGCTCATGTCCTGCGGGAGGGTTACTCTCGTTCGACTGGGCCGCGGTCGACTCGTCAATCCATAGACGTGCAAACCGAGGCGATCGAGAGCGACGGGCAAAACTTGCCGATTCATACTGGCATCCGGCTGTCACTTTATGAGCACATCGAAGGTTCAACGGCAGAATCATCACCGCCGGGTAGCTCGGCTGCCGAGGCAACTTCTCGCACATCGCGGACGATTTCGCCCCAGCTTTTCGCGCCGACATTGGCGTTCCCCTACGGTACGCGCATTCGCGTTCGGGCCAGGCTTCATCCACCGCGCAATTTCCGCAATCCCGGAGCGTTCGACTACGAAGGTTATCTGCGCGACAACGGCATCAGCCTGTTGGGCTCAGCGCAAGCCGCGGACGTCGAGGTCCTTCCCGGATTTGCCGGCAACCGCATCGCACTTTACCGCGCGCGCGTCCATGGCAGCATCATCGCGAAAATACACCAGCTCTGGCCGGCATCGCAGGCCACGCTCATGGATGCCATGGTGCTCGGCGAGGAGTCCTTTCTCCGCAACGCCACGCGTACCGAGTTTCAACGCTCGGGCACCTACCACCTTCTGGTCGTCTCGGGAATGAACCTGAGCATTCTGGCATTCGCCATCTACTGGACGTTGCGCAGGTTTCGCCTCGACCCGGCGCTGGCCGCTGTCGCGACGGTCGTGGTTTCATTCGCCTACGCATTCGTGGTCGGAGTCGGCCCGCCAGTGTGGCGTGCTGCTCTGATGCTTGCAATTTATCTGGGAGCCCGCCTGCTCTACCGCAGCCGCAACATGCTCAACGCCATCGGGGCGGCGGCGATCGGAGTTCTCATCGCTGACCCGGATGCCCTGTTTGGCGCCAGTTTTCAGCTGACTTTTCTCGCTGTCTTCATTATCGCCGGTATCGGAGCGCCGCTGCTTGAGCGCTCCACGCGTCCTTATGCTCGCGGCCTGCGTTCGCTGCAGGCCGTGAGCTACGATCTGCATGTTGCGCCCCAAGCTGCGCAACTGCGGCTCGATTTGCGTCTGATCGGACAACGATTGTCACGTTTGATCGGGAAACGTCTCGCCTCCGTACTGCCCGCATTGCTCGTCCGCTTCGCGATCGCCGTCAGCGAACTTGTCTTTATCTCTGCCCTTATGCAGGCCGGCTTGGCGTTACTCATGGCCTACCACTTCCACCGCGCGACCACCATGGGGATGCCTGCAAATCTCGCAGTCATTCCGCTCACTCAGGTGCTGATGCCCGCCGCCGCCGCTGCTGTCGCCTTGGGCTATGTCTCAACGATGCTGGCCAAGCCGGCCGTATTGATTTCAGGTATTGCGCTGCAAGGCATCACGGGCACGGTTCATGGGTTGGGCGGAGCCCAGACGGTGGGTGCTTCAATCGCGGACCTGCGCGTGGCCATGCCCTCGACCGTAACCGTCTTTCTCGCATTCGCGGCGCTGGCTGTAGCAATGCTGGCGGCTCGTCGCTCCCGCCTTGCTGCCGCTGCGTCTCTCGTGCTACTGGCGGCGGTTGCCTATTGGATCGCATTCGTTCCTTCACGTCCTCACATCCGTCCCGGTGCTATGGAGATGACCACGATCGACGTCGGCCAGGGCGATTCCATCCTGCTCGTCACTCCTCAGGGCCGCGCCCTTCTCATCGATGCCGGGGGTTTACCCCAATGGATGCACTCTGACTTCGACATCGGGGAGCAGGTTGTTTCTTCTTATCTGTGGAATCGCGGCATCGATCACCTCGACACGGTCGTGATCACGCACCCTCACGCGGATCATCTCGGAGGTATGCCCGCTGTCATCGCGAACTTTCATCCCCGCCAGCTTTGGATCAGTATCGACCGTCCCGTTGGTGACCTCGCGGCGATTGTCGGACAAGCCTTGCGCGCAGGTATGGACGTGTCGGTGAAAAAAGAAGGTGAGGAGTTCGACTACGGCGGCGTGCATTTCCACACGCTCGCGCCCGGACGCGACCAGATCACCGGCGCCATGCGATCCAACGATGATTGTCTTGTGTTTACCGCGGCTTTTGGCGCAACCACGGCTCTTCTTGAAGGCGATGCCGAACGCCCCGCTGAGCGCCGCATCGTCGAAGAGCATCCCGAGGCGATGCTGCTGAAAGTCGCGCATCACGGCAGTGCGAGCGGGACTTCGGCCGATTTGCTCTCAACCGTTCACCCGCGCTATGCCGTCATCTCAGTGGGGGCCAGAAATGTGTACGGGCATCCTCGCCTCGAGGTCCTGCAACGTCTGCAACACGCCGGGGTCATCACCTACCGCACAGATGAGGATGGTGCAGTCAGCTTTTATCTGGACGGCAGAACCGTCACTCCCGACGTTGCGCTGCTGCACTGACGGGTCCGCCGATTCTCACCCGTTGATGTCGGCGGTCTCGTCATCCAGAGGCGGCAATTTGCGGTAGGCGTCAATGATCTTGTTCGCCTCATCCGCATCTTCTTCGCGCACCAACAGAATCATGCCGCCCACGCCCGGAAACGTCTCCTGAACCGCATCGATGGATTTCAGGTCTGACTCAATCCCGGCCGACACGAGCAAACCTTTGACTACGACGGCTTCGGTTTCCTGCTCCGTGTCGAAAACCTTTACGAGCTTTTCATTGGGCTGAGGCGTCGCAATATCAGGGTTTGCCATGCATCCTCCGTAAGAATCTCTGCTAGTAGATTACGGCAGTTGCTCCTTATCTGTCTTGCCGGTTACGAAAAGCCTGGGCCAAAGAGAGCTTGCATCGTCCGCTCAACCTGCCACAATGGCGGTCGGGGCGCAACGGGTGAGGACCACCCTACATCCAATCATTACGCCGTCACATCGGCGCGAGACTCAGGGGACAGCATGGATATGCGATGGGCCGAATCACGCGGGGAGCACAATCAGGCCAATGATGACGAAGCGAAAAGACTCCGGCGCCTGCAAGTGATGATGAGCATGGTGATGTCCGTCATCAGCCAGGATCCCAACCTGACTCTCGAAGAGGCCGCTGAAATGGCAGCCAACGCTCGCCGAGCCGCATTGAGCCTGTTCCCGGACAAAGAACTCGCCTACGACATCATTTACCGGCCCAGGCTGCAACGGCTGATGAACGAACGCTTCCGGCTGCAGTAGAGAAACGAATCCGCGATCTTGCGGTGCTGCACGTCCATGATTCGATGAAGACGGAACACCTTTACGCGCTCCAGATGTTATGATAGCCGCACTCCTCCGCTGCATTACGGAAGAGCCCGGCACCAGCCGACCCTTCGATGCGCATTCGACGCAGCGTCCCGATCTTAGTGGTTCTTCTTCTGCTTGTGGGCGCTATCGCTCTGATCATCACGCTCCGCAAGCATGCTCCACCGGAGCCCGCTCGCCTTCTCCCCGGCGCAGATGGTTTCTTCTACGTCAACCTCAAGTGGATTCGTACCTTCAACGCTTCTGGCCTCCCGCAGGTATCCCGTGACGCCGATTACCAGAAGTTTGTGCAGGATACGGGCTTCGATTTCGAGCGCGATCTTGATCAAGCGGCCTGTGCCGTGCACTATCCCCAAAGCTGGGGCGGCGGCACCGGTGGCTCAGCTCCCGAAGCCAGGTTTTCCTGGATTTTCATCGGGAAGTTCGATTCCGGGCGGATTCTTCCTTACCTGCGCAAGCTTTCCACGTCCGTCGATAGCTACCGCGGATTCGATATTTACAGTATTCCCATCGAATCTCGTACCGTTCGCGTGACCTTTCTTTCTTACGACAGCATCGCCGTTTCCAACCATCCCGATCCCGACATCATCCGCGGCATCATCGACCGCTCTCGCAAGCTGGCTTCGCCCTTTGGGGGGCCTTCGCTACTCCGGCGGTTCTACCGCGAAGTGCCGATCGCAAGCCTGTCGTTCGCCATTCTTCGCGTGCAGCCGACGGCCATGACCTCGCTCAGTGGAATTGGCAGTTGGGGGAGCATTCTGTTTCCGAAGCCGGCTGTGGTCGTTATCTCCGCGCGCTATCTTCGTGCCCTGCACCTGCAGGCGGAAGCTTTCACGGATAACGAATCGGATGCTCAAGCGGTCGTCGACAAGGCCAGCGCCTTTCTCACCATTTTTCATGCCGCCGAAGGCAGCGTCGGCACGCACGGAACGGACCCGGATGTGAAAGCGTTTTTCGACAGCCTGAAAGTTGAACGGTCGCGGGATCGCGCGATTCTCACTGCAACCGTCCCCCCAGGATTCGTCAAGAAAGCCTTGGCCGAAGCTCCT
>JBELAC010000007.1:0-45451 GCA_049509215.1 Terriglobales bacterium | reverse complement strand
ATGCAAGGCCTGTGGAAGCTGTGTGAGAACCGATCCAAACTCAGGTTGTGTTCCATGTCTTGCTCAGGCCAGACTGGTGATGGGTGCGATTCTTCACATCAGGGTTCGTGGCGGAAATAGTTGAGCCAGCGGTAAATGACCAGGATTTCCACTTCTCCGCCTCACCTACGGTTACTACTGGTTTTATTGCTTTTGCATTTGATATAAGAAAAGAACAGAAGTACACAAAAGAAGCCCAGAGTCGGGAGACCCCTTATGCCGGTAGAAGTCGCTCCTGCCGCCGCTACGACGACCATGGAAATTACGGTCAGCAAATTTGAATTCCTTCGTGAACTAACAGCTACCCAGGGCGTGGTCGAGCGCAAGACCACCATCCCGATTCTCTCGAACTATCTTTTCGAGGCCGCTGGCGACAAGTTGATGCTCACCGCGACCGACCTCGACCTCAGCCTGCGCACTTCCTGTACAGCCAAGGTCAAAAAAGAAGGCGCCTGCACGATTCCGGCCCGCAAACTCTACGACTACGTAAAACTCCTCCCCGACGCGGACATCACCATTAAGCTTCTTGAGAACCACTGGGTCAGTATTCGTTGTGGCCGATCCAATACAAAGATGGTCGGCATGGCAAAGTCCAATTTTCCCAGCCTGCCAGTTTTCCCGACCACCGGGTCCATCAAGATTTCAGCCCCAGTCCTGCGCTCCATGATCGCGAAGACAGGCTTTGCCATCGCTAGTGAAGAATCTCGCTATACCCTAAACGGCGCTCTCATGGTCCTCAAGCCCGAATCCATCACCATGGTCGCCACCGACGGCCACCGCCTCGCCCACATCGAGCGCGCTGGAGAAAAATTCGAAGGCGTCTCCGGCGAGATGAAAACGCTCATCCCAAAGAAAGCCATGGACGAGCTGAAATCCCTGCTCGATTCCGATGTCGAGACCATCGATTTCGCAAAAGATGAATCCACGCTCTTCTTCCGTGTCGGCCCGCGCCTTCTTACCTCGCGCCAGCTTACCGGACAATTCCCCAACTACGAAGCCGTCCTGCCCAAAGACATCACCAAGTCCATCCTGGTCCAAGGCGATGAACTGGGAGCCGCCATCTCCCGCGTAGCCCAGTTCGCCGACGAGCGTTCCCGCGCCGTTCGCCTCCGCCTCGAAAAGGGCGAACTGAAACTCTCCGCTTCTTCAACCGAAGCCGGAGAATCCGAAGATTCCATCGAGGTCGCCTATGACGGCGACACCATGGCCATCGGCTTCAACGCCCAATATCTCTTGGATTTCATCAAGGCCATCGGCAACGGCGAAGTCAAACTCGAGCTGAAAGACGCCCAGTCCGCCGGCCAGCTGCGCCCCGCCGAATCGGAAGATTACAAGTACCGCTACATCGTGATGCCCATGCGCATCTGAGCACGCTCACGCGCGGACCCCGAAACGTTTGCGTAGGGACAGCCCCCCTCGGCTGTCCAGCGGGCTCTTCTAACCCGAGTTAGGTCGTGGAGCTTATACCCTTATTCAGTCACCGTTTGTGCCCATATCTTGACCAAATCCTGCCCGCCATTTACATTTGTCCGCTCATTCCCTTATTCGGAGGTTTTCAATGCTATCCGGATTCAAGCAGTTTGTTCTTCGCGGAAATGTTGTCGATCTCGCCGTAGGCGTCGTCATCGGCGCAGCGTTTGGCACGGTCGTGACCGCGCTCGTCAAGGATCTCATCAATCCTCTCATCGCCCTCGTCGCGGGCAAGCCTGACTTTACGGGCATCAGCTTCACCATCGGCACCACGGTATTTCCCATCGGCGATTTCTTTACGGCCGTGGTCAGCTTCATCCTGGTCGCCGCTGCCGTCTACTTCTTCGTAGTGACTCCAATCAATGCCCTGATCGCCCGCACCCGCAAAGACCCGGCCCCGGCCGATCCCACGACCAAAAAGTGTCCCGAATGCCTGAGCGAGATCCCCATCGACGCCCGCCGCTGCGCCCACTGCTCCCAGCCAGTAATGGGCAAAGCCGCCTGAGGCCACGGTTGGCTCTAGTCCAGAGGATTTGACTTCCCTTCGGGGCATCCACGAGGCTGCTGAGGGCTGAAAAGTGGCATGAGCGAAGGCACGAAAACCCGAAGTGGAAGCACTGGACCAAGTTCTCAGCAGCAGTTTCGCCATCTTGGGAGAAATCTGGCCGACGTAGAGCCGAAGGTCTATGCATTGGTTGCGGGAAGAATCCGTGCGAGTGCCGAAACCCACGGAGCACGAGAAAATCGAAGTAACCTATGATTGCGACCGCGCTTTAGTGGCCAAATCGGGCTATTTCCTGTAAAATAAACGTTTCGGCAACAGCCTGGAAGGATCCTTAGAGTTATGGCCCGAGTTTGTGATATCTGCGGCAAGGGGCCGCAGTTCGGAAATACCATCAGCCACGCCCACAACGTCAGCAAACGTCGCTGGAATGTCAACCTGCGGCCCGTGCATGCCAAGGTAGGTGCCGCCACCAAGCACATCCGCGTCTGCACATCCTGCCTGCGTAGCGGCAAAGTCGTCAAAGCGTAAGCGCGGCAACGACCTCAAAGAATAAGGGACCACGCTCTCCCACGTGGCCCCCGTGGTCAAGCTTCTTGCTGACAGCGTCTCGAAGGTAATTCAAGAGACGTCCGCCTGCGGTGCAGAGCACGCATCCTGTCTACTTTACATCCAGCAACTCCACATCAAACACCAGCGTCGCGTTCGGCGGAATCGCCCCCGGATACCCCTTCGGTCCATACGCCAGATCCGGAGGTATCCGCAGCTGCCGCTTACCCCCGACCTTCATCCCAGCCACGCCTTCATCCCAACCTTTAATCACCTGGCTCGCGCCCAGCATGAACTCGAACGGCTGCTTGCCGACCGAGCTGTCAAACTTCTTTCCATCCGTCAGCCAGCCCGTGTACTCAACTTTGACCTTGTGACCCGGTTTCGCCTCGGCGCCCGTTCCCACCTTAATGTCCCAATATTCCAGCCCGCTCGCGGTCTTCGTAGGATCGCCCGTAACTTTCGTCGGCCCGCCGGCTTTCTGCGCACCAGCCATGCCCACCAGTCCGATCACGATGATGACAAAAATCAAAATCTTCATCCAGATATCCTCCCTGATTTTCTTGACGCAAATTTCTAATTGAGTCTAACTTCCATTTCCGAATCTGTCATTGCCCAGCGAGTCGCTCTCCACGATTTTGTCATTCCGAGCGCAGCGAGGAATTCGCTTTTCCTGATGGCTGATAGCTGATGGCTGACCCTGCCTCTTACGCCAGCGCGATCACATCAATCTCCACCAGCACATCCTTCGGCAGCCGTGCCACTTCCACCGTCGACCGCGCCGGAGGCGCCTGCTTGAAATACCGCCCATACACCTCATTCATCGCTGCAAAGTCCCCCATGTTCTTGAGGAACACCGTGCAGCGCACAACCTTCTCCAGGCTGCTCCCCGAAGCCTTCAGAATACCCGCCAGGTTCTTCATCACGCGTTCCGTCTGAACGCTTACATCGCCGCTGATGACCTGCTGCGTGGCCGGATCAATCGCCACCTGTCCCGAGGTAAACAGAAATCCTCCCGCCCGAATCGCCTGCGAATAAGGCCCAATGGCCTTGGGAGCATCATCCGTAGAAATCACATCGCGCATTGAAGCCTCCCGTTAAACTCGTTCTCGACCTGTCATCCTGAGCGTCCCCGACCTGTCATCCTGAGCGGAGTGAGGCGCACGCCGAACGCAGTCGAAGGACCCCTACCCCAGTGCAGCTCAGACTAGCGAAAACCAAACCCGGTCAGAACAGCGAGCTCTGCCGCCGGTTCGGAGTAATCCCAAAATGCTCGTACGCCAACTGCGTAGCCACCCGCCCCCGCGGCGTGCGGTTCAAAAATCCAATCTGAATCAGGAACGGCTCGTAAATCTCCTCGATCGCGTCCGGCTCTTCCGCCAGCGCCGCCGCCAGCGTACTCACGCCCACCGGACCGCCCTGATATTTCTCAATGATCGTGAGCAGCAGCTTGCGATCCACCTCGTCGAACCCGTGCTTATCCACTTCCAGCATCGCAAGCGCAGCCTGCGCCGTTGCCAGATCAATGTGCCCCGCCGCGCGCACCTGCGCATAATCCCGCACCCGTCGTAGTAGCCGGTTCGCAATCCGGGGAGTTCCACGCGATCGCCCCGCAATCTCCACCGCTCCCGCCCGATCAATCTTCACTCCAAGAATTTCCGCCGACCGCTCGATGATGATCCGCAGATCCTCGTGCGTGTAAAACTCCAGCCGCAGCAGCAACCCAAACCGCGACCGCAGCGGAGCCGACAGCAGTCCCGCCCGCGTCGTCGCCCCAATAAACGTGAACGGCTTCACGTCCATCGTGTGCGTGCGCGCTGAAGGCCCCTGCCCGATCATGATGTCGAGCTTGTAATCTTCCAACGCCGAATAGAGAATTTCTTCCAGCGCTGGCTGCAACCGGTGCACCTCATCGATGAACAACACCTGCCGCTCGCGCAAGTTCGTAAGGATGGCCGTCAGGTCGCCCTTGATCTGCAGCGTCGGCCCTGACGTCTGTTGAAACGCCGCCCCCAGCTCATTCGCGATGATGTTTGCCAGCGTAGTCTTGCCGAGCCCCGGCGGCCCATAAAGCAGCACATGATCCAGCGCCTCGCCGCGCGACAAAGCCGCCTGAATCGCAACGTCCAGATTCTCCTTGACCTTAGGCTGCCCGATGAACTCACCCAACCGCTGCGGCCGCAGCTTCAACTCAAACGAAGAATCATCCTCAACCGGCGCCGCCGAAACCAGCCGATCCTTCAACGCGGGATTGTTTTTGGCCAGAGACACTCTAGGCGATGGTAAAGCGAAAAGCGATGTCAGGCAATTCGCGATTGTTCATCAATCAGGCTTTTCGAAACCCGCGCACGTCGCGACTATGACCTTACGGTCCTCCGAACCCGACCACTTCTCGGCGAATGAAACAGCTTTTTGGCAGAACTCTCGTGCCGAAGTCTGTTGCTGATTGGAGGATTCAATCTGCGCCAGGGCGAAGTAACCAAGTGCGAGGTGCCGACCATAGGTAGCCGGTGGCTCAGGCAAGTCAATGCTTTTTATGCGGCCTTCGTAGGTTTCAACTGATCGTTCAGGCGTCCCGTACGAAAATATAAGACCGCCAAATTTTGTTGAGCGCCGGCGACTTCAGCCTCGTCCGACCGCTGGTGTTTCTCGTGGAGTGCGAGCGATTCCTTGTAGAGGCTCTCGGCGCCATCAAAATCGTCCTGCTTGTACTTGACACTCGCGAGCAAAGTAATGACTTCGCAGATCTCGAGCCATTTCTGCTCTCCGCGCTCTTCCGCGGCAGAGCGAGCCACCAGAAGTTTGGATTCCGCCACCTTCAGATCGTTCGTTCTGAGCGCTTCCTCGCCAGCCTTCTGGTTGGGCCAAAAGACCTGTTGAAACTTCTGCTCACGTGTCTGATCGTCTTCGTCAAATCTCGCCGGGATCGAGACTTCCACCTCAGTTCGGATCATTGCCGGTGCACCGCCGATCTCGCACGGTTTGTACTTCCACTTCTTTATGGCGGCGATCCCCGTAGGTGCGAGCATCGGGTGTCCACTCAGTAGTTTCACGCTCGCGACATTGCCCGCCTTGTCAACGACGATTTCGGCGCGAGTCTTGCCAACAATCGACGCCGCTTTCGCCAGCGGTTGATATTCCGGCTGGATAAAAACTATGAGATTGTTCTTGGCGACATCGGCAGCGACCGTTGATAGTGCACTGGGCCTAGAATCCTGAGCAAAGGCAGTGAATCCGACGAGAAAGCATGCCAACAGCGAGGCAGCTCCACATATCCACGTGCCACGAGCGCCTCTCACTGCCCAATCACTCCCACCCGTGACCCCTTTAATTTCCTCTCGTCGAACCACGCCACCTTCTGTCCGAACCACGTCTTCATTCCAGAGAGCTTGTACTTCTTCACTGCTCCTGAAAAATCGCGCGCGTTCAGCAATATCGCTACCGGAGATTCCCCAAACTTCCCCAGCCGATCCGCCAGCCACCCTCCACCCGCCGGAGATGCCAGAATCACCGGCTCGCCGGGGAAGTAGGCCATCTTCCCGAAATCCTTTTGCGTCTCTGTCATCGGAGCCGCCCATCCATACGCCTTGCGGAACAGCGCAATCGTCGCGTCCAGATTGTTCACGCCGATCACAATGTTTTCCACGCCCGCCACCGGAGCCCCCTGCACGCTCGCCGATGTCTGCACCCGCCACGCCCGCGGCGTCTGGTCTTCAATAATGAAAGGCAATACTGCCCCGGCCGTCCCCGAGCCCACGTCTGCCGTCGTCCACTCCACCGACATCCCGTCTGGCCTCTTGCGGCTGCCGTGTTCCGGCGTCGTCACCGCGATCCCCGCCTTCTTCAGCCGGTCCACTTCCTGCAGCAGCACATTCGTTCCCACCGCCCAGGCGCACGTGCCCGCATCCTCGCCCATGAACTTCGCCCACTCCGACCCGGCCGTCGCGCCCGCCTTCACCGGCGCAATCAGCTCCACATAAGTCCCGTCATTGAAGCCGACCGCAGCCATCTCCGTCACACCGTTGCCGTGCGGCCCTCCGAAGTCGGGAGTCAGATCCACATCCGTGAACGCCTTGCGCAGCGCGTCAAGATTCGATCCGCAGATCGACACGTGGTCCAACTCCAGCACCACCATTTTGTTTTCCTGAGCCATCACGGACGAGAAGATCAGCAAAAGAACTACCGACGCGGCGGACAAGCGGCGAGCGGATGGGGAATTCCGCCAGGACATGCGAACCTCCTAATGAAAGACGAATGGTACGCCAGAACCGGGCGAGGAGGGAACATTTAGTGAAAGAATCGATGCCCCCGTCATTAAGGCTCGATCAGTGTGGAGTTCTTGAGGCCTGCGCTGAGCTTGCCCGACGGCACGGCCCCAACTCGGCGTGTGCGCTCACAGCCGAAGCTGGCAACGGCGGAAAAAGACGGCAGGAGAGGCAAACGGCGCGTATATACATATATACAATTTGCTAGCATGCTATAATAACCCAGTCGAGGATTCCACTGTGCCCCTGAGCATCAAAAACGAGACCGCCGAACGCCTAGCCCGACAAGTGGCTGAGGCAACCGGTGAATCTATCACTGAAGCCATTCAAAAGGCTCTGGAGGAGCGCTGGGCCAGGTTAGGCGCCGACCGCCGTAGGCGGCTTTTGGCGAGCCAAATCGAAGATCTCCTGCGGCGTGTCGATGCTCTGCCCACGCTCGACTCCAGGGCTCCCGATGAAATTCTGGGCTACGACGAGCACGGGTTGCCGCGCTAATGGTGATCGATACTTCAGCTCTGGTAGCCATCTTTCTTGGCGAACCCGAACGCAAGCAATTTCAGGAGCTGATTTTGCAACCGGGCAAGCGACTGGTATCTGCTGCCAGCGTGCTTGAGACTGGAATTGTGCTGGAATCGAAGCGTGGCGAAGCGGCCGGCCGCGAGTTCGACCTCTTTGTAGTGCGCGTCAACATCGAAATTGTTCCCGTGGATGCCGAGCAAGTGGAAGTTGCGCGCTCGGCCTGGCGCAGGTACGGCAAAGGCCGCCATGCCGCCGGCCTTAACTTTGGAGACTGCTTCGCTTATGCGCTGGCCAAACTCTCAGGCGAGAAACTGCTGGCGAAGGGGGAGGATTTTCGGCGCACAGATGCGGAGTTGGTGTGAGCAGCTAGGTCAAAGTACCCTAAGGAAGGTTCATTTGCTGCATGACGTATTACGGAGATTAGCCGGGTCGCATGGTTCGCCTGAGAATTCAGATTATCCACACAATTGCCTCGGAAAAGATCGCACGGGCATCAAGAAATTAGCATTTCTCTACTCCTCTTCCTCCTTCACATCCCCTCTCGCCGCCTTCGCCTTCTCCACGATCTTTTCCTGCAGCTGCGCTGGCACCACATCGTAGTGATGCATTTCCATGTTGAAGCTGCCCCGTCCCTGCGTCATGGAAGTCAGATCGGCTCCGTACGTCAACATCTCCGCCATCGGAGCCTCGGCCTTCACGATCGTATTGCCCGCCTTGTTATCCATTCCCTGAATCCGCCCGCGCCGGCTGTTCAGATCGCCCATGATCGTGCCCGCGAATTCGTCCGGCACCGTAATCTCGACGTTCATAATCGGCTCCAGCAGCGTAGGCTTCGCCGACTCCATCGCTTTCTTGAACGCAATGCGCCCCGCCATCTGGAATGACAAGTCGTTCGAATCCACGTCGTGATACGACCCGTCATACAAAATCACCCGGAAGTTGACCACCGGAAAACCCGCCAGATACCCGCGTGCCGCCGCGTCCTTGATCCCCTTTTCCACCGCCGGAATGTAGTTCTTCGGAATGGCTCCGCCGAAAATATCGTTCACAAACTCGAATTCGACCTCGCTTCCTTTGGGCAGCGGCTCCATCTTGATCTTGCAATCGCCGTACTGCCCGTGCCCGCCCGTCTGTTTCTTGTGGCGCCCCTGCACATCAGCCTTCCCGCGAATTGTCTCGCGATACGGAACCTTCGGCGCTTTCAGCACCACTTCCGCGTGATACCGCTTCCGCATCTTCGAGACCACAACTTCAATGTGCTGCTGCCCAGTCCCCGCGATCAGAAACTCCTTCGTCTGCGCATCGCGGAAGAACCGCAGCATCGGATCTTCCTCCATCAGCTTGTGCAGCCCCGCTCCCAGCTTGTCTTCATCCGCCCGCGTCTTCGGCTCGATCGCAAACGTGATAGCCGGTTCCGGCAGCTTTACATGCGGATACTGAATCGGCGCATTCTTATCTCCCAGCGTGTCGCCCGTCAGCGTCTCGCGCAGCTTCGCGACCGCTCCAATATCGCCCGCATGCAATTCAGGAATCGGAACGGCCGTCTTCCCCTGCATGATCGAAATATGCGCGAACTTCTCCTGCGTGTTGCGATTGAAATTCTGCAGCGTAGCGTCGTTCTTCAACACGCCCGAAAACACCTTGAAATATGAAATACGTCCCGAAAACGCATCCGACACCGTCTTGAACACATACACCGACGCCGGTTCCGTATCCATTCCCTTGCGCACCGGAGCGTCGCCATTCCCGCCCACCGGCTCGCCCGCAATCTGATGATGTTCGGTCGCCGCGGGAGTGTAATCGACAATGAAATCCATTAACTCATCCACGCCAATATTGCCGAGACCGGAAGTGAACAGTACCGGGAAAAGCTTGTCCTCGCGAATCGCCTCATGCAAAGCAGGAACCAGATGCTCTTCAGGAATTGTCCCCGTCTCGAAGAACTCCTCCATCAACTCGTCTTTGCCCTCGGCGACGAGCTCCACCAGCTTCTCATGCGCTTCCTTCGCGACCTCGGCCATGTTCGCCGGAATCGGCCCTTCCTTGCCCTTGCCGTTTCCGCCCATCTCGTACGTGTAAGCCTTCATGCGGACCAGATCGACAATTCCCGACAAATTCTTCTCGCTGCCAATCGGCAGCTGCAGCGGAGTAACCGCCCGCCCAAATGCCGTGACCAGCGATTCCATTACGCGCGTGGCATCGGACCGCTCACGGTCCATGCGGTTGACCACAATCATGCGCGGCAAATTGATCTCGTCGCAGTACGCCCAGACGCGCTGGGTCACAACCTCAACGCCCGCCACGCCATCCACCACCACCAGCGCCGCGTCCACCACCGGCAACACCATTTTCGCCTCGTGGACGAACATGTTGAACCCCGGCGTATCCAGCAGATTGATCTTCGTCTTCCCCCACTCGACACAAGCCAGGCCCGTCGAAATCGACATCTTCCGCGCAATTTCTTCTTCGTCGTAATCGGTCGTTGCCGTCCCGTCGTCCACGTGGCCGAAGCGCTGCGTGGCGCCGGTTGTCTGGAGCATGGCTGATACCAGGGTTGTCTTGCCTGCATGCCCGTGCCCGATCAAGGCAAGGTTGCGGAGATTGGCTCCTTCGTATACTTTCACGCGTTATTTCTCCTTCAGCAGGCTTTCGGGAAGATGTGCTACAGCCCGGAAGAGATGAGGACAGGTAACAGGCCAGCCCAACCACGCCTGCGAAACTTCCGATGCTACCACACGGGGTTTGCAGCCCTCAAGGAAGGATATGCCGAAGCGACAAGCCCGGACATTAGTTAATCTCTGTCATCTTGAGCGAAGTGGTTCGTCCGCGCAGCGGACAAACCACGGACCGAAGGACCCCTACGCTCTCAAATCCCTTCGCCGCTGATTCAGGCATTTCTCGCCAAAACTTGCGGCGCATTCGTAAGGCGCATTCATAAGGAACGATGGTCCTGATTACAACCCCGCGCTCTTCCCCGCAATCAGCCCGCGAATCTTCTCCACAAACTCCGCCGCGCCCATGTCCTCGGTCTTCTCTTTCCCGCGCGTCCGCACGTTGACCTTCCCCGCCTCCGCTTCCTTATCCCCCACCACCAGCAGGAACGGCACTTTCTGCATGGCATGCTCGCGGATCTTCGCATTCATCTTCTCGTTGCGCGCATCCACCTCCACTCGCACTCCCGCCGTTCGAAGTTGCGCCGCCACTTTCTCCGCGTACTCCACATGCCGCTCAGCAATGGGGATCATCGCCACCTGCACTGGCGACAGCCACACCGGAAACGCTCCCGCGTAATGCTCAAGCAGCACGCCAAAGAAGCGCTCCACCGATCCATACAGCGCCCGATGCACCATCAGTGGCTGCTTGCGCGTTCCGTCTTCCGCCACATACTCCAAGCCAAAGCGCTGCGGAAGGTTGAAGTCGAACTGCACCGTCGAAAGCTGCCACAGCCGCCCAATCGCATCCACCAGCTTGATATCGATCTTCGGCCCGTAAAACGCCGCTTCCCCCGGAATCGTCTTGTACTCGATATTCAGCCGCTTCAGCACCTTCTCCAGCGAATCCGTCGCCAGCTTCCACTGGTCCTCGCTGCCCACAAAGCTCTTGCGGTCCTCCGGATTCCAGGTCGAAAGCTCGGTCTGAAATTTGTCAAACCCATACGCCTTCAGCACGGCCAGCGCAAATTCCACGCACCCGGCAATCTCGTCCTCAATCTGCTCCGGAGTGCAGAAAATATGCGCGTCATCCTGCGTAAACCCGCGCACCCGCAGCAACCCATGCATCACGCCGGATCGCTCATACCTGTACACCGTTCCCAACTCGCCCAGCCGCACCGGCAAATCGCGATACGACTTCAGCGAGTCGCGATAAATCAAAATGTGTCCCGGACAATTCATCGGCTTCAGCCGGTACTCGGCGTCGTCCAGCTCCATCGCGTCGAACATATTGTCCGAGTAATACCCCTCATGCCCCGAGGTGTGGAACAACTGCCGCCGCGCCACATGCGGCGTGTACACCAGCGAATATCCGCGCCGGATGTACTCCTCGCGCATCCAGTCTTCCATCTCCTTGCGGATAATCCCGCCCTTCGGATGCCAGAAAATCAGCCCCGGCCCCGCCAGTTCCTGAATTGAAAACAAATCCAGCTGCTGCCCAAGCAACCGGTGATCGCGCTTCTTCGCCTCCTCGATGCTGTTCAGATAAGCGTCCAGGTCCTTCTTCGAAAAAAACGAAGTCCCGTAAATCCGCTGCAGCTGCGGATTCTTCTCATCCCCCAGCCAGTACGCGCCCGCAATATTCAGCAGCTTGAACGCCTTGATCTTTCCGGTCGAAGGCAAGTGCGGCCCGCGGCAGAAGTCCAGAAACTTGCCGGTCTTATAAATTGAAATCTTTTCATCGGGCTTGGTGAACTGCTCGATGAAATGGCACTTCATGAAGTCGCCTTCGTTCTTGAATCGCTGCAATCCCTCGGTGCGCTCGACAAACTCGCGCGCGTAGGGCAAATCCTGCTGCACGAGTTCTTGCATCTTCTTCTCGATCTTCGCCAAATCCTCGGGCGTGAACGGAGTCTCCCGATAGAAGTCGTAAAAGAAGCCATTCTCCGTAGCCGGCCCGTGCCCCAGCTTCGTCTCCGGAAAAAGCTCCAACACCGCCGCCGCCATTAAATGCGCGGACGAATGCCGGTAAACCTCCAGCGCCTCCGGATCCTTTTCCGTCAGGATGCGCAGCTCAGTGTCGCTCTCCAGCGGACGCGTCAGATCGATCAGTTGGGCCGTGTGGCGCGGACACTCCTGTCCGCCCTGTTTTTGTCCGCCAGAATGCACCCCTCGGGCACCCTCGCCCGCCGGAGCATCGCCATTCGAACTCAATGGTGTCGCTTTCGCCGCCAAAGCCGCATCCGCCAGCCGCGGACTGATCGACTTCGCAATCTCCAGCGCCGTCGTCCCCTGAGGAACTTCCTTCAAGCTGCCATCAGGCAGCTTCACATGAATGCTGTCAGACATGAATTCGCCTTGTATTTCACTGAATCTCCTGAGTTTAAAGGAGCGATTCGGGAAGGGTCAAACGCGGCGGACTGGACCGCACGCAAGATTGTAGCCAAGAATCCGTGAGCGCTGGGCCCAAACTTTAGTTTTGCTCGCCCGTGACTAGTGGTCGTATTTTGCGCTTGGGTGCTATGTAGTGTGGGATACGGCCTTTCGCAGACGGGAGCACGGCCTATTCCTTGAGATATCTGAGTCGCCGAGCTCGGGTTGTCAACGAAAATGGAGATTTTGAAATGTTGATATTTGGGTTTATACGTAAGGTCTGGAACTGCGGTTGGGCTTGTGCGCTACTGATGGCTTGCAGTTTGGTGACGCTGGCGACGGCGCAGGCGCCGGGAGTCAGTGACCGGCAGATCAAGATTGGTTCCTGCGCGGTGCTGGACGGACCGAACCGGCTGTACGGCATCCAGATCGTACTTGGAGCCACCGCCTACTTCGACTACATCAACGATCACGGCGGCGTAAACGGGCGGAAACTGGGCCTGTCGTCGTTCGACGATGGGTACGATCCGGAGAGGACGAGCGCCTGCTTCGCCTCGCTGATGCGGGAGAAAGTCTTTGCCGCCGGCTTTTTTTTCGGTTCGGCCACGACCGCCAAATATCTGCCGCTGCTCGAAGCCGAACACATGCCTTTGGTGGGCACATACTCGGGAGCGCCATTTATCTATGAGCCAGTGAAGCACGGAATTTTCAATCTGCGGGCGTCGTACAACGACGAGACACGGGAGCTGGTGGACAATTTGTGGAGAGCGGACGCGCGGAGGATCGGCGTGATCTACCAGGACGATGCCTTCGGGAAAACGGTCCTGGACAGCGCCACGGCGGCGCTGGCAAAACACAAGGCTACGCCCGCGGCGGTGGGCGCTTACACCCGCAACGCGCTCGATGTCGGGTCGGCCATCGAAGCGGTGCATGCCGCCAAGCCAGAAGTGGTGATTCTCGCCACTACCTATGCGGCAGCGGCCGAAATCGTGAAGCGGGCGCATGGGCAGGGCTGGCGGCCGCTGTTTGTATCCGGCTCGTATATCGGGACAGACGCTTTTATTACGGTGGCAGGAAAGGAGGCGGAGGGAGTGGTGAGTATGCAGATCGTGCCGCCCTATGACGCCACCGATCTGCCCGCGGTCAGGCTTTACCGGGAATGCCTGGAAAAGTACATGTCGCGGACCCAGCCCAGTCCAACCAGCCTGGAAGCGTTTGTGAATGCGATGGTCATTGTGGAGGCACTGAAACGGGCGGGAAAGGATCCGACGCGAGAAAAATTCATCGCGGCCATCGAGTCGATGAACGGCATGGACATCGGCCTGGGCCCGGAGGCACGTTTGGAATTCAGAGCGCAGCATCATAAGGGCCTGAGCCGCGTCTACCCGACAGTGGTACGTAACGGAAAGCCAGAGGCATTCAGCAACTGGGCGGTCATGCTGGCACGGAAGTGAAATGTGCGCAGCCAGAGCGGCTACGCCAAACGGGCCTACCAATCCACCGCCGTTCGTGGTACTTAATGCAGGGATGAGTTCTTCCACGGCTCGGAGTCATCAGCAGACAAGCTTCCGTCTCAACGGTGTTGGGTATTCCTTGCACCCGGCCGATTGCTTTGCCTGGATGGACGAGCAGCCCGCGCACTCAGTTCACGCCATCGTTACAGATCCCCTCTACGGCCTTAAGGAATACGCCGCTCCGGAGAAGCAGAAGCTGCGCCGCGCGGGCTGATGGACTTGGCGATATCGAGCGCAGTCGTGCCTTGAGGAACTTCCTTATCGCTGCCATCAGGCAGCTTCACATAAATGCTGTCAGACATAGTTAAGCCCTGTATTCCACTGAATCCTCTAAGCTTAAGGTAGGGTCGGAGGAGGGTCAATTGCCGGCGAGGCGAGCTCCCGTGAAATCATGATGAGTGCTATTGCGAGTGGCTGTTGAAAAACTCGCTTTTCGTCCCAATTAGCCAAAAGTTTTGGGAACAGAAAATGTCTAGGCGACCCGAGAAAATTGACCCTAGAGCTTCCTGACGCGATTTCATTTTCGTCGATTTTGCGAGGAAGAGTTTTTCAACTGCCACAGGCGATTTCACTCATTGACCGGGAGCCGAGTGCAGCGCCTCAATACTCGTTTTCACCCGCGCCGACACCGCATCCATGTCCGCCATCTTCAGCCCCGCCGTCGGAATCACCTCGCCCACCCGCATCTCCAGCGGCTGGCACTTAATGTGATACGTGTTCATCGGCAGCAAATCAAACGTTCCCACCAGCGCAATCGGAACAATATCCGCCTGCGCCTTGATCGCCAGAAAAAACGCTCCGGGCAAGAACGGTTGAATCTCCCCATCCCGCGTTCGCCCGCCCTCGGGAAAAATCACCAGCGGCATCCCCTTGCGCAGACTTTTTAGCGCCGACTTGATCGCGCCCACCGATTGCGTCGGCTGCTGCTGATTAATGCAGACCTGCCCCGACCGCCGCAGATGCCATCCCACAAACGGATACGACAGCAGCTCGCTCTTGAAAATAATCCGAAACTGAAATGGCAAATAAACGTACAGCACCGGAATATCCAGCGCCGATGCATGTGTCACCGCAAATACCCGCGCTCGCTCGCCCGCACCACTCACCAGGGCACCCGCATTTCCCGTCACCGTCACCGGGGAAAAAATCGTCTTCATGATCAGCCACGACCACGCCGTCGCCAGCTGGTGCTGCATCCGCCCATCGCGATCCACCAACGACACAAGCAGCGAAATCGTCCCCAGCACGATCGTGTAAGCCCAAATCAGCGGATTAATAAACAGGTACGACCGCAAAGCGCTGAGCCAGCCATGCCGCAGTCCAGCCCGCAAATTGCCGCCGATCCCAGTCTTAGCCGGAACATCTCCCGCGTTGAAGCCGGAATCTCCGGCTGGTGTTGAGACAACCGCGCCCGTCCGTCCACCCGAACGCAACCCGGCCCTGTCTTTATCCAACTCAACGGTAGTGGTGATCTTATTCAGCACTGTCAAAATTTAGATGCTCACGCCCAGCATCCGCATCGCCTCGCCCACAATGTAAATCGATCCCGTAACCACCACGACCCCATCCGCGCCAACTCCGCACCGCGCCGCCTCCAGCGCCGCAGACACGCTTTCCGCCTCATCCACCTCACCCGCCACCCGCTGTGCCGCCTCCCGAATTTCCGCCGGACTCGCCCCCCGCGGATTATTCGCATGCGTCACAATCACCCGCTCCGCAATCGGAAACAGAATCTCCGCCATCTCCGCCATCGCCTTATCCCGCAGCACTCCAAATACCAGCGTGATCGGCCGCTCTCCATACGCCGCCGAGAGCGTCGCCCGCAACGCCCAAGCCCCCGCCGGATTATGCGCCACATCGAAAACGTACTCGATCGAATCTTCTCCTTCGATTCCTGACGCTCGATCGTCCGCGGCCCGAAAGCCAAGCGCCGACCGCCGGGAGCCGTGGACCACCTGAAACCGCCCCGCCCACCGCGTCTCCCGAATCCCACGCTCAATCGACTCCGCCGTGATCGTCTCGATCCCGTGTTCCCGCAACTCCACCGCCGCAGCAATCGCCAAAGCCAAATTCCGCAACTGATGCCGCCCCGCCAACGGCGAGTCCACATGGATCGAGCTCCCGAGCACTTCGAGCGAATATTGCTGCCGCAGCTCGCCACCCGCTCCGTACTGGGTACTGGGTACCAGGTACTGGGAACTGCCCGGCGACACCGGAGGCACATACGCCACCGCATTTACCGCCCGCGCTCCCGCGTCCAGAATCGCGTTCCCGAGCACGTCGTTCGCCTCCGCCAGTTGCGGCAGCGTCACCACTACCCCGTCCCGCCGGATGATCCCCGCCTTCTCGCGCGCAATCTCCGCGACCGTCTCTCCCAGATATTTTTGATGATCCAGCGACACATCCGTGATCACGCTCACCCGCGGCTCAACCGCATTCGTCGCATCCAGCCGCCCGCCCATCCCCACTTCAAGCACCACCATGTCCGGACGGCTGCGCGCAAAATACTCGAACGCCATCGCCGTCAGCATCTCAAAAAAACTGGGATGCCACGGCAGATCCCCCTCGCTCACCAGCCGTTCCGCCGTCCTCCCGGCCACATCATGCAGCAGTGCAAAGTCGTCATCGCCGATCGCCGCCCCATCCAGCCGAATCCGCTCGTTGATCCGCACCAGATGCGGCGACGTATAAAGCCCCGTCTTCAGCCCCGACGCCTGCAGAATCGCCGCCAGCGTCGCCGCCGTTGATCCCTTCCCATTCGTCCCCGCCACCAGCACCGACTGAAAAGTTTTCTCCGGATGCCCCAGCGCTGCCAGCAGCACACGCATATGCGCCAGGTCAAACTTGTGCACCGGCGTCGAGCCCAGCTCGTGCCCCAATGCATACATCTGCGCAACTGCGGTTTCGTAAGACATCAGTCGTTGGTCGCCGGTCCCCGGCAACACTACCCCAAACTAGACTCTAAGCGTATCAAGCTGCGTCGGCCTTGTTGATTCTGTAGCAGTGGAAGGGGACTCACGAAACCTGAAAGGTTCTCAGCGTGGTCCGAAAGGTGGGACTGCAAACCTGAAAAATAACCCGCGAACAACCAACGACGAGCGACTAACGACCGTTTTCCTACGCTGTCTGCTTCACAGCCGCCGGCTGATCCATAAACTCCAGCGCCCGCGCAATATACCCCTTCATCTCCTTGCGCGACACCACCGCATCCAGCATCCCGTGCTCCAGCAAGAATTCTGACCGCTGGAAGCCCGGCGGCAGCTTTTGCCGGATCGTCTGCTCAATCACCCTCGGCCCGGCAAACCCAATCAGCGCCCCCGGTTCGCCAATATTCAAATCGCCCAGCATCGCAAACGACGCTGTCACACCCCCGGTCGTCGGATCCGTCAGCACCGAAATATACGGCACCTTCGCCGAATCCAGCCGCGCCAGCGCCGACGAAATCTTCGCCAGCTGCATCAGGCTGATCGCGCCCTCCATCATGCGCGCCCCGCCCGACGCCGACACAATAATCAGCGGAGTCCGTGTCTCCGTTGCCTTCTCGATCGCCCGCGTAATCTCCTCGCCCACCACCGCGCCCATGCTGCCGCCAATGAACGCGTACTCCATCGAGCTCACAATCACCGGACGCCCATTCAGCTTCCCGCGCGCATTGATGACCGCATCCTTCAGCCCGGTCTCCGTCTTCGCCACCTTCAGCCGTGAAGAGTACGGCTTCAAATCCACAAACTTCAGCGGATCGGTCGACACCAGATCGCTGTCAAACACCTCATATTTGCCATCGTCTATCAGCAGCGCCAGCCGCGTCCTTGCGTCGATCCGAAAGTGCTTTTCGCACTTCGGACACACATTCAAGTGCTCTTCCAGATCTTTTTTCCAGATAACCTGCCGGCAGTTGTCGCACTTGACCCAAAGCCCCTCCGTGCGAACCTTCTTCTCCCCCGCCGCATCAATCTCCCCGGTTTGTCGTTTAAACCATGTCATAAAAGTAGTTCTCAGCTGCTAGACCTTGGTTGCCAGTTCTTCGTCCCCAGCAACAACCGCTCAGGTTCGACTAAGAACTAGCAACCAGCAACTAGTATTCAATCCCTCTCTGCGCCATCACGCCCTTTTCATACGCGTGCTTCACCTGGCGCATCTCCGTCACCGTATCCGCAATCTCCACAATCGCCGGATGCGCATTCCGTCCCGTCAAAATCACATGCACCATCTCCGGACGCCGCCCCAGTGCCTCGGCCACCTTCACCGCGTCCAGCATACCGTAACTGATGGCGTAATTGATCTCGTCGAGCACCACCAGATCCCACTCTCCCGACTGGATCGCCCGCTCCGCCTCCGCCCACGCCTCTTCTACCATCCGGACGTCTTCCGGATCCGGCTTCTCCACGCCCACCTTCACAAACCCGCGACCCATCTGTTTCATGACGAACTTGTCGCCAAACGCCTTCACCGCATCCAGCTCTCCGTAATGCCACGACCCCTTCAAAAACTGGAGCATCAGCACCCGCATCCCATTCCCCACCGCCCGCAGAGCCGTCCCCATCGCCGCGGTCGTCTTCCCCTTGCCCGGCCCGGTATTCACAATAATCAGTCCGCGACGAATGTCAGACATAAGACAGAGATGCTCAGCCCCGAAGGCCGAATCCCCAATTGTACGAGAACGCGAAACCCCGCGCCATACAGCTCCGCGGAGGGTAGTGTCTCAGTTTGAAGATTGTTTAGGCAGAGAATTCTCCGAAACACTTGCCTCAGCACTAGCCGGGTGCCCAAGACAATGAGGGTGCCCCAGTCATTTGCGCACTTTGCAAATGACTGGGTTCTCGACTGCGGGAAAGCTCTCGACCGGACGGCGCTTGATTCCCGGCGGCGATTCTTGAAACCTCACCCTCACCGGTCCGGCTTCTCCATAACAATAAGCGCGGAAGCTGCTCCACTTCCATTGTTCCGGACGCTCCACCAGTCCTCGCTTCACTGGATTGCGGTGCATGTAGCGCAGCTTCTCGACCTGTTTGCGCGCGCTCCAGACATTGAAATCGTAGAACCGCTTTTTGCCAGACCGGTTCCCGGATCCGCTCCCAGAGCATGCCCTGCTCCCCCGCAGCTTGCCTCCGCCTGCGGTTCACGCGCCGCGAGAAACGCTCCTTGATGACCTTCATGACCACCGACGGATCGCCCACGTCGGGCTCGGTGATCAGCAGGTGGATGTGCTCGGGCATCACCACATATCCATGGACGACGAAGCCATACTTGCGGCGAGCCTCTTCCAGGATTTTCACAAATAGATCGCGCCGCCAGGCGGAACCTAACTCCGGCTGGCGACGGTAACAACTGCTGGTGATGAAGTGCAGATCATGCGTGCCATAATACCGATGCAGACGCTTGGACACTGGGTCAGAATAATCCCAAGGGCGGGAGCGGGACGGTGATCCCGACACAGTTCGATTGTGACGAAAGCCCACACATCGCAAAGCGCGCGATGTGTGGAGCACCCTCATTGTCTTGGGCACCCGGCTGCTTCGACGGAATCAGTACTAACGCAGGATGTGCGAAAAGTAAAGCTAAGAGTAAACACCCATGATGATGCTCGGGCCCGTTTATAACGTCGCACATGGACACGGAATCAGTCCATGGTTTGGCATCGTGATTGGCGGATGGGTATTGATAAGCGCTTGGACAAAATATCTGAAAGGCCAATTAAGGGAACGCGCCCACCTTGGAATTCTCTTGGGCATAACTGCGATCTGCGCATTATTTATTGTCGGCGGGATATTGGAATTGATCCGCTGAGACAAGTAGTCAGCTCCCACGTTGGCGCGAAAAGATGCCCCGCGAACATCAGTTTAGATACAACTGCAAAAAGGCCGGGTGCCCAAGACAACGTGGATTCTCGACTTTCTCGAAGGAAAGTAAACTGAAACTTACCCAGACCAGAAGCGTAAAGTGGACCAGCCATGAAATCCGACCTCTTGCGCTTCAACGGCGCTGTCGAGCGCGATCCCGCCATCGATGCATGGATGAAAGACCACGCAGGGGAATTAGGAGCGATCGCCCATCATTGGTTTCAGGCAATGCGAAATTGCGGAGACGAGGTTCGGGAACTCCTTCATGATGGCTGTCCCGTTGCCTGTTTGGGAGATGCCCCCTTCGGCTACGTCAACGTATTTTCTTCGCATGTAAACGTCGGTTTCTTTCACGGCGCGGCGCTGCCGGATCCGGCCCGCTTGTTGCAAGGCGCCGGCAAGTTCATGCGCCATGTCAAGCTCAGACCGGGAATCGACACCAGCCCCGAAGCGCTAAGCAATCTCATCGATGCCGCGTACTCCCATATCAAGACGCGCGTCGAACACGGCTAGCTCAGACAATCGCCTCCAATGGCGCCGTGCGCCCGCAAATCGAACCTTGACTTAAGGAATCAAACCGGCTCAGATAAATGCAGGGCGTATAACGCGCCCGATCCCTAATAAGGTCTTTGACAAGAAAATAGTCGTAAATAGAGCCTAGCAGGCTGCTAAAAAACTCGGCGTTGCACCTGATTTTGGGTGGCGCAGCGCTTCAGCGCTGCGATAACTTTGCTTTGATTGCGGCTTTAGCCGCTGAGGTTGACCGGTTCTTGATCGCGAGTGACTTTTTCCGCAGCCTGCTAAGGGCTGATCAGGAAATCAGCCGTAAACCCTTGATTTCAGAGCTAGTTATAGTCAAGTCCTTTGTTATGAATATTTTGCGAAAAATGCACCAGAAATGACGATTCTTAGGGCTTAACTCCTACGCGCTCAAGATTTTACCTGTAACTCATTGGGGCTCAAGATTTTGCAAGGAAATTTCCCCTAAACCCATGATTCGAATAGATCGTGGTTTAGAAAAATGTGCAGGGGGGTGCAGCGGCTCGTTTCCTCAAAAAAATAGCGGACGGCTTGGCTTCCGTCCGCTTCGAGGAAAGGGGAGGTTGGAATGCGGGAGAATAATCCGCCAAAACTCTCGAGACACGCCCTACGGCATTTCAACAACGCGCGTAAGCTGCGGATGCGCTTCGCCGTTGCCGGCGGCGCTCTTGTCATCGGCTCCCAGCAGCTTCGCCGCGATCCGCAAAGCGTCCATCTCTTTGCGGACCTTCATCAGTTCCTGCTCTTTCATTCTCAACACGTCGTACGGGTTTTTCATTGGGGAAGGGCCTCGCCTGCATATTCAGACTTTGGAGCCGCCTGTCGAAATACACAGTAAACGTCTTTCCAATCGAAGGGAAGCTGCCAGAGGTGCATCCATTCCGCCGCGTTCCCACCCGAAAATTCCCGTCTGACCGGCCGATGCCCCGTTACCATTAAGTTAATGCCCCACATGATAGGGATGATTCTTCAAAATCGTGAACGCCCGATAAATCTGCTCGACCAGCACCACGCGCGCCAGCTCATGCGGCAACGTCATCTTCCCGAGCGACACCACAAAATTCGCCTTCCGACGCGCCTCATCGGAGAATCCGTCGCTCCCGCCAATCGCAAACAAAAGCGGAACCGCATTGACCTGCTCTCGCTCCAGCATCGCCGCCAGCTCCTCCGACGAATACTGTTTCCCGCGCATATCGAGCAACACCAGCTTGAACTTCTCGTTCTTGCGTTCGCCCGCAGCCAGCGCCAGCATCGCCGCTTCATCCTTCACCGCCACGCCCTGCACTTCCGCGAACCGCGAAATCCGTTTCAAATACTCATCCGTCAAGCTCTCGATCGCCGCTTCTTTCGTCTTGCCCACCCACGCCACTTTGATCTTCACGGCGCGCTCTCAAGCCCTTCCCGACGCCAGCACAATGTTCGCGCCAAACCGTATCTCATCTCCCACCCGATACCGCTCGATCGCCGCCTTCGCTTCCGCTCGAATCGCGGCCCACACCTTCTCCGGAACCCGCTCCAGCATCGGCTTAAACGGAGCTGCAGTCGCGCACGCATACTCGAACACTTCTTCCGAATCTCCCAGCCAGGTCCACGGCAGATTGCGAGTCGACTCCTCGACATCTGCAAATCCCGCCGCGCGCAGCACGTCCGAAAGTGAGCCCGCCGCCGAGAACCGGAACGGATCGGCTCCTCCCTCCGGCAACATCGCTCCGCCCACATGCTTCTGCACGATTTTCATCGTGCATTGCCAATACGGCTGCTCCATCGGGCCCCATGCCGCAAAACAAGCCCGCGATCCCGGCTTCAACACCCGCCGCAGTTCCGTCAGCGCCCGTTTCACGTCGGAGAAGAACATCACGCCGAACCGGCAAGTCGCCAGATCAAAACTGCGGTCGTCAAACGGAAGCATATGCGCATCGGCCTGCCGCGTCGTCAGATTCGCCAGCCTCTTGTGCCGAGCCCGCTCCTCCGCAATCGCCAGCAAATCCGCACTCTGGTCGACCGCCGTGACCGATCCCTCCGTCCCCACGCGCTCTGCCAGGCTGATCGCGGGTTCTCCCGTCCCGCTCGCAAGATCGACCACGCGCATCCCCAAGACGGGACGCGAATACTCCACCAGTGTCTGCGTGACCGCGCCGCCCATCATCGCCGACTTCGCCTTCCACCTCTCAGCCGCGACCAGCCGATACGACGAGCCCCAGGGCGCAGGATTCGAGGAAGTTGAATTTGAGGAAGTCTGTTGCGAAGAACTGGAAGGCAAAGTCGAAGCCAACTCACCGGACACCGAAGAATTCGGATCGGAGGAATTTCGCTCTGCTGCAGACACGTCAGGCCTTCTTCTTGCGTGCAGTTTTTCGCGGACTCTTCGGAGCCGCCTCAGTCGGGCCAGCCAGCGATTTTTCCTTCACCGTCCGGGCCTTCCGAGGCTTGGCCATGAAATCCTCCGGCTCAATTCGCTGGGCCGACTTCCACAACCGTTCCAGATCGTAGAACTGCCGCGCCTTCTCGGAGAAGATGTGCACGACGAAGTCCACATAATCGAGCAGCACCCACTCGGCCTGTTTGTAGCCTTCTTTGTGAGTGACGCGCACGCCGTTCTGTTCCAGCCGATCATCGACCGCGTCGGCAATCGTCTGGATCTGCCGCGAGTTCGACCCGCTGCACATCACGAAGTAATCCGTGAATGCTCCGGAGTCCTTTTCCAGTTCGAGAATCGTGACTTGTTCGGCCTGCTTATCCTGACAGGCAAGAATGGCTTCGTTTACCAGTAGCTTGAGGTCGTTTTTCTTGGCCATAGATTGACTTGGTAGATTGTACCGGAGTGCGACGATTGCAGAGGTCAGATTGCAGAGGGAAAAATCTCCGCGCGAAACAACATGCCAATCGCTTGGGGTTTCACCTCTGCAATCTGACCTCTAACCTCTGGCCTCCCGGTATAGCCCCACCTTCTTCACATATTCCGCCACGCGCGGATCCAGCCATCGCGCCAGCGGTTTCCCCTGCGCGGCAGCGCTTCGGATCGCAGTCGCGGAAACATTCTGATGAACGCCTTCCAGCAGATGCAGCGTGACGCCCGGCAAAACCAGATCGCCAGTCGCCGGTTGCTTATGAAAAGGCTTCGTCACCGCCGCCGCAGGCCGCAACTCCTCTGGCAACGCCTCCGCCACATCGCGCAGCGAGTATCCAGGACGGCTCGCCACCACGAATTCGCACTCCCCCAGCAGCGCGCGCGCTTCCCGCCATTTCGCAATGTCGCGGAAAGCGTCAATTCCAATCAGAAAGAAAAGCCGATCGGCCTTCTTGAGCGACGACTTCAACCGCCGCACGGTATCAATCGAATAGTTTGCCTCAGTTCGTAGAGGAGCGGATGCCCTCGTCCGCCGAGCGGAGCGAAGCTCCTCAAGGTCTTCGTGGACAGAATGTTTTCCTCCGTGCTGCCCCTCACCCGGCCCTTCCAGCAACGAAGGCACGAACCGCTTCTCATCTTGAGTCGCCAGCGCCACCATCGCATACCGATGAGCAAATGCTGTCAGCGGATGTTTCTGTTTATGCGGAGGCACATTCACCGGAACAAACAGCACTCGTCCCAGCGCGTAGCGTTCCGCAGCCGCCTTTGCCAGCGAAAGATGTCCCCGATGAATGGGATCGAAGCTGCCGCCGAAGAGTCCGATATTCATGCCGGTTGTTCCCGCATTGACCCGCTAGTTTCGTCGTTTGCCTACTGCTGTTGCAAGTCTTTGTTCGGCGACCGTGATTTTGCCCAGATCATTTTTGCCTAATCGGCATCTGAGGACTAGGCTGGTCCAACAGTTCTCACTTCCAAGACTTCGTCTCCGGCGTACTCCTCCGGTGTACCTCTGGCCACTGCGCCGCCAGGAAATTGCGGTGAACAAGCGTAACTCGCCGTGCGCGTTTTGGGCGCATAGCATGGACTTAAGCGTATGAGATTCCCCCTTCTCAGCACGTTCGCGGTCGCTCCATCCCGCGCTCCCATTCTGCGCTATGGAGTGGCTCTCCTCAGCACGGTCCTGGCTCTGATCCCGACATTATTCTTTTCCGATCTTGCCGAGAGCCGGTTGGTCGTGTTCGCGGTCGCCGTCATGGTCAGCGCCTGGTATGGCGGCTGGAAGCCCGGACTCGCCGCCACATCTTTCGCGCTCACCGTCAGCGCCTACTACTCGCTTGCGGGCGATCAAACTCCCGCCGAGTTTCGCCGCGCCCTCGTGCACATGGCGCTGTTCTTTGCGGTGGCCCTTCTCATCTGCTGGTTCAACGCCGCTCTACGCTCCGCCCAGGAGAGCCTGCGCCGGTCCGAAAGCAACTTCCGCTCCCTGGTGATGAATGCTCCCTACGGCATCTGCCGCTGCAATTCCGCAGGCATGTTGCAGGATGCCAATCCCGCGCTGGTCCACATGTTCGGCTATGCCAATGCCGGCGAACTTACTGGCCGCCATCTCGGAAGCCTCTACGCCGATGCTCAGCTCTGGTTCCAGACTGCCGACTATTTTCACGCTGGCAAGGAATTCAACAATCTCGCGATCGAATGTATTCGGAAAGATGGCTCCCCCATCGTCGCCCGCATCTCCGGACGCGTGATTCCCAACGGAAAAGAAGGCAATAGCTTCGAGATTTTTATGGAAGATATTACTCAGACCCGACTCCTTGAACTCCAGCTTCACCAGGCCCAAAAGATGGAAGCGATCGGCCGTCTTGCCGGCGGCATTGCCCACGATTTCAACAACCTGCTCATGGTGATCTCGGGATACTCCGAATTTCTCCTCGAACGTCTCGGTCCTGATCCACACCTGCGCGGCCCGGCGCAGGAAATTTCCAATGCCACGCAGCGCGCTACCTCCCTTACGCGCCAGTTGCTCGCCTTCAGCCGCAAGCAGATTCTTGCTCCCAAAGTTCTTGACCTCAACGAAGTGATCACTGAGAACCTGAAGATGCTCACCCGCATGATCGGCGAGGACATCGATCTCGTCATGGTTCCCGGCCCAGCCTTGGGAGCCGTGCGCGCCGATCCGGGCCAGATCGATCAGGTCATCATGAACCTCGCCGTCAATGCCCGCGATGCCATGCCCCAGGGCGGCAAGCTGACCATTGAAACCGCGAATGTCTCGCTCGATGAAGTCTTCGCGCGCAGCCATCCGCCGCTCGTTCCCGGCGAGTACGTCATGCTCTCCATCAGTGACACGGGCACGGGGATGGACAGCGAAACTCAATCCCGGATCTTTGAGCCCTTCTTCACCACGAAGGGAACGAAGGGCACCGGTCTTGGTCTTTCCACCGTTTACGGCATCGTCAAGCAGAGCGGGGCCTACATCTTTGTAGACAGCCAGCCCCAGCGTGGCACATCCTTCCGTGCCTACTTTCCGCGAGCTGATGTTCGCGAGGAAGCCGCCGCGGCACCTGAGTTCGCTGGCCTTCCCCGCGCCGAACATGGGCAAGAGACGATCCTGCTGGTTGAAGATGAGGTCAATCTTCGCCGCCTGGCCCACCAATATCTGGCAAAGCAGGGCTATCAGATTCTCGAAGCCGAAGACGGAGCCGCTGCCCTCCAAATCGTCGCCGGGCATAAAGGCAAAATTGATCTTCTGCTCACCGACGTCATCATGCCCGGTTTAAACGGCCGCGAACTCGCCACCCAGATTACTGCGAAGCTGCCCGACGTCCGCGTGCTTTACATGTCCGGATATACCGAGAATGCTGTCGGCCATGACGGCCTGCTCGATGCCGGCATTAACCTGCTGCAAAAGCCCTTTAGCCTTCCCATTCTGAAAGACAAAGTTCGGGAACTTCTGGACTCAGAACCGATCCCTCAGGAGGCCGCGATGCCGCAAAGCAAAGATACCGGTGCCCTTGCTGAACCAAAGAAGATTCCACCTTTCCGTGCTCGCCGTTTCAACCTGCATCTGCCGCTGCGCTATCGTCCGTTGGGTGAGCAAAGCTGGAGACCCGGAACGACCGAGAACATCAGCCGTTCCGGCCTGCTGTTCCGGTCGCAGGAATTACTCTTGCCCAATGTACAAGTCGAGATCAATCTCGTTCTGCCCGCTGAAATTGCCGGACTATCGGCAACCGAAGTGGTGTGCCGCGGAGAAGTCGTGCGCTCCATCGGAGCGGAGGGAAAAGAAGTCAGCCCGGCTCTGGCCGCCAAGATCCTCCAATATCACTTTCATCACGGCGCCCACGCCGCCGAAGCGTGAGGGGGTCGCACTCCAGCCGCGTAAAAGGCCTCTTCAAACACTGTGCCTCTCGATCGAGGGTATTTTCGTGGGGCCGTCGTTACTTTCGGTATCCGCTCCGGCTTGGAAACCTGCCCGAAGGCTGGTACATTGCGGCCAGCACGTTAACGAGGTTTCCGATGTCCCTGGTCGTAAAGCTGGAAGATGATCTTGGCGAACACGGCGAGTGGGTGATCCTGAACGGTGTCCTCCCCGGCGCCAGCGAGGCCGATTTCGTGCTGCTTGGCGGCATCGATCCCTTCGGTAAGACCGTTTTCAATCACTTGCAGATGGAAGCATTCCTCACGGAATGGGAGCGCGCCAAGACTCGCGTGCGCGACGACTCCCAACTCGAGGCCTGGAACCGAGTGAAAGGAATGGCGGAAGCCTGTCGTAAAGATCGCGACTTATATCTTCGCTTCGTAGGGAACTAACAGTTCACCGGCGAGACGAAAAGAAAACCACGAAAAAAATTAGAGTTGTTTTCTCTGCGTACTCGGCGTCCCGGCCGTGATCGCCACCTACTTCGCCGGCAGATTCTCCGACAAAAACTTCACGACGTTTTCCCCCATAATCATCCGGATCTCCGCCTCGGAGTACCCCGCGTCCAACATTGCCTCGGTAATTTCCGCGACTCCCGACGTGTCGAAGGGCACGCTGACCGCCCCATCGAAGTCCGACCCGAGCGCGACATGTTCTGCGCCCACGCGATCGGAAACATATCGCATCGCTTTCACGATCGCGCGCGCGTCGGTGCCGCACGTTGCGGTATCCCAATACCCGATCCCGATCAGGCCGCCTTTCGCAGCCACCGCGCGAATCTGATCGTCGGTAAGATTCCGGTTGTTATCGCACGTTCCCTTCACGCCGGTGTGCGAAACCACCAGCGGCCGCGTTGCAATCGCCAGCACATCTTCAATCGTCTGCGCAGAAGCATGGGCCAGATCGATGATCATGTGCCGCGCTTCCATCTGCCGCACCCACTCTCGGCCCTTGTCTGTCAGGCCGCTCTTATGCACGCCCGCCGCCGAGCCTCCGATGTCATTGTCGAAAAAATGGCTGGGCGACATCATCCGATAACCAGCCTGGTACAACACATCGAGATTTTCCAGCTTTCCGTCGAGTGCATGAGCTCCTTCGATGGAGAGCAGCCCAGCTGTCAGTTGCGGATTCTTCTGGCGCCGTTGCAGGTAGTTGAAGAGGTCGCCTGCAGTCTCGATCACCACAAATCCGCCGCGCGAACCGGCCGCGAATTGATGTAACCGCCTCGATTGATAGAGCGCGCGCTGTGTCAGGCTCTTCCAGGTTGCGGGCGGCCAATGATCGACGATGGCCAGCCAGAAAATGTCATCGCTTTTGTCTTCGTTGCTTTCAATGTTCAGGCCGTGAGGGCTCTTGGTGGGTAGCGAGAATACCTGCAAGGCCACGTTCCCGTCCGCTAGGCGCGGGATATCCACGTGACCGTCCGTTCCGCGCTCCAGAAGATCGCGACCCCACAACAGCGAATCGGCATGCAGGTCGGCAACCGTCAGTTGCTTGTGAAGAGCCAGCGCTCTAGCCGAAGGGGAATACGGCGGCTTCTTCAGAACCTTATTCTGGTTCTCATCCACCAGTCGCGGAATCTCCGTGAAGAACGCGACCACGATGCACAACGCGACAAGAATCGTCCCAATAAACTTGCGCACAACCCCCCTACTTACTCTTAAAGCCGATGCCTCACTTTGCCAATGCTCCCAGCGCCTCGCGAAACAAACTATCAAAACTCTGCCCGCTCGCACCCGCTCTGCTCCGTGCCGCGAGCAGCGCCTTCTCCGCCGTTGCCCGCTGATACCCCAGGTTTACGAGCGCCGAAATCACGTCTTCTTCCACCGGAGTCGCCGTCGCGCTCACTTCCTCCGCTCCCGCTCCTGTGACCGTGGGCAGTTTATCGCGCAATTCCAGCACCATGCGCTCTGCCGTCTTCTTGCCAATTCCGGGAATGCGCGTAAGCCGCACCAGGTCGCCGCCGCGAATTGCCGTCACCATCTCGTCTGCCGGCATGCCACTCAGAATTGTGATCGCCAGTTTGGGACCAATCCCGCTGACCGTCAGCAGTTTTTCGAAAAGATGTTTCTCCGCCAGCCGCAAGAATCCGTACAGGCTCAGCGCATCCTCACGAACATGCGTGTGGATGTGCAGCGCAACCTCGCTACCCGCCGCCGCCATCTCCGAAAACGTCGGCACGCTGATCGTCACGTCATAACCGACACCTTGCGTCTCCACAATCGCCTGATTGGGATGCTTCGACAGCAATATTCCTCGGAGATGCGCAATCATTGGCGTTCATTGTACGTCACCCGTTCATGCGACGCGGACACTCCCTTCGACTTTGCTCAGGGCAAGCGTTGTCAGCATAAAACTCCGCAGTCGACGACGGTCCCAAACTCCCCACGCGGCTTCTGCAGCCCATTTTTCCCTACTTTTCCGTTTCTTTCCACAGGAACTTTCTCCCCTCCACAGCTTCTTCACAGCACAGCCCTAGTTTGCGGTTGCGTTAATTTCGCTGCTCCGGCACAGTGCTATGCAGTCAAAGCGCGAGTATGTTTCTGAGCGCTGCCGACCAGAGTTCAGCGTTGCCGGTGATTCTCTCGAGGGTGAATCGCCGGGGGAATTTCCGGTTCATGTCCAGTGAGCTGGTGCCCGGGCGTTGCGGCCTCCTCCGAAGTTCCGCTCACAAGGCGGAATGGAAGCGTTGAATTCTAAGCTTGGGACGCGGGTCTCAAGTGTGGATCGATGCGCCGCGCTCTCTGGAGCGATGCTCTTGGGAGCGCTGGTGCGCGAGGATCTTCTGCCCATAGCGGAAGACGGCGGTGAAGAAGCATCCGCGATAACAATGCGGCCCGGGTGGCTGGCCCGGGCCGCGTTTGTTTTTTGCATAAGCCGCGAGCTACGAGCCAGGAGCCACGAGCTACCACTGAACCCCGGACCTTGAGCCACCGCACTCGCGCCCTACCTGTGTCATCCTGAGAGTCTGTGACTTTTTAGCGGTGTCATCCTGAGCGGAGTGGCTGCTGCGCGAAGCGCAGCGGCTGCGGAGTCCGAAGGACCCCTACGCTCTCGCACGACCCCCAATCGCCTCAGGGAGCTCTCACGATGCACAAAGCGACAGGATGCCCTTCATTTTCCCCTCAGGGGGCTGCACCAAATCTGGCACCCGCGCAATCGCCTCCTCGAGAAACTCCTTGCGACTCAGAAACGGCGAGCCCGTTTGATACCAGTGCCCCCAGATGACAGGCGCAAACGCTAACCCTGCCAGCGGAGGACGCCGGCATTGTGAGTGCTAACGTGCTTACGCCGGTTATCTTGCCCTTTGCGTAGAAAAGCCTTATGGTTCATCGCTAACGAGGCACGGGGCTCCCCGTTTGACGATTGCGAAGTAGCACAGCCACAGAATCGGAATGCATCTTAGAAATGGCGTTTCTTAGGCGACACACATTAGGCCTAATCGTCTTAGCAGTGCTGGTCGTGGCTGGTGCGCTCCTCATTCGATACCAGAACATGCGAGCCCCGGCATGGTCTTTAACTCCGCCACCGGGATTTGGAGATGTCGGTTTTCAAATGTTCGAGCTTGAGCAGAAAGAACAGTTTGAAGATGCGATCCAGCTAGGATTACGCTCGCGGACAGGACGGCCATCGGACCACTTCATCTACCAGATGGTTGCTCAAGCCTATGCAATCCGGGAATACAAAGACCCCAAGCAATCGGCAGAGTGGGCCCAGTTTGCCGCTCAATACGCGGAAAAGGCATTGAGCGCAGACCCAAACGATCTGTCGAACATCTTCAACGTCGGGCAGACATACGAACTTGCTGGAAATAATCTGCCCACCAGTGACTCCTGCCGTTATTTCCAACGGGCCGTCGAATTGCTAGAGAACTTATCCCCAAAGCTCCAAGGCGGCCGAGCCACAATACAGGGAGAAAGCTTCCGATTGGCGCCCTTTCGGCAACACAATGCGGAAGAGGTGTCCAATGTGAAAAGACAACTCGCATCCTGTGGCGAACGTGTTCCGACGAACGAGTCGAGCGCAAACCCTGTGATAACGAAAGCAGCGGCGGAGATGACGCGATACGCTCAAAGGGGCGATTATGAGAAGGCTGTCCAGATTGGGTTAACCGCCGCTAGGGAAGCTCCCGATCCTTCGATTTACCAACAGATCGCTATGGTGTACCTGATGCGGGCCCATAAACAACCAGTAGCTCGTGACAATTGGCTGCGTGAGGCTGTCCAATACGCAAACAAGTCTTGCGAGACGAAATCCAACTCGGCAAGAGATTTGTCTAATCTCTACGAAGCGGGGCGCATTTTAGAGGATGCAGGCGACCTCTCTCCTACGGGGCGACGTGACTATTACCGGGATGCTGTGAAGAAATTGACAGACCAAGCCCCGCTGCTTGAGGGCGATTCCATTGCGGCCTTCGGATATCGACATCCCTTGGCTCCGCTGCGGAATGAGAACCAAAAGGCCCTGACCAGAGTCAAACGGAAGTTCGTGGACGCGGGCTGCAAGTGAGAAGTTGGCCATAACTTGCGAAACATCCGGGTTTCACCAACAATCTCCTGAACCCGCCTAATACATTTGCTTTTTGTTCGCCTTGTGGCATACTCCCCTAGGTTGTCAGAAAATCGTCGCCGAGGCCGACGCATCTCGCCCTCCGAAAATATTTGAATAAGGGACGCGTTTTCCGACTCGACTCTCAAACTTCCACAGGCCGAAACAAATTACGATGCATCGCACTCACCTCAACATCGTGGCCACTATCGACTCCAGCATCGGACGCATGCCGGCGAACATCGAGGCCGAGCGTTCCATCCTCGGCGCGATCCTGCTCGACAACCACGCCTTCAACGATGCCGCCGAGCACCTGCGCCCCGACGACTTCTCCATCGACGCACACCGCCGCATCTATGCGCGCATGATGGATCTGACCGAAGCCTCCAAGCCCATCGACATCATCACGCTGGTTGAAGAACTCGAGCAGAAGAAGGATCTCCAAGCCATTGGCGACGTCGGCTACGTTTCAAGCCTGCTCGACGGCGTGCCCGACCGTCCCAGCATCGATCACTACGTCCGCATCGTCCGCGACAAAGCCATCCTCCGCGGTCTCATCGGAGTCGCGAATTCCGCCATCGCCAAGGCCAGCGAGCAGGCTGATTCCGCCGACGACATCCTCAACGATGCCGAAGCCGCCGTCTTCGCACTCTCCGAAAAGCGCATCGGCAAAGGCTTCCAGGGCATTCCGGATATCGTTCGCAACTCCTTCGGCTCGATCGATGCCCTCCTCCAGCGCGGCCAGCGCATCACCGGACTCGCCACGCACTACACCGAGCTCGACGAAATGACGAGCGGTTTTCAGAAAGCCGACCTCGTCATCCTCGCCGCCCGCCCCTCCATGGGCAAGACGGCTTTCGCGATGAACATCGCCGAGAATGCCGCCATCGATGACCACAAGACCGTCGGCATCTTCTCGCTTGAAATGTCGAGCGAAGCCCTGCTGCAACGTCTCCTTTGTTCGCGGGCCATCGTCGATAGCCAGAAGCTTCGCACCGGCTCGCTCTGGGGCGACGACATGAAAAAAATCGGACGCGCGATGGAAGAACTATCCACGGCTCCCATCTTCATCGACGACACGCCCGGCATCTCGCTCAGTGAAATGCGCGCCAAGGCCCGCCGCCTGAAACAATCGCAAGGCCATCTCGACCTCATTGTCGTTGACTACCTGCAACTCATGTCCGGAGGCAGTAAGCGTTTCGAGAATCGCACGCAGGAAGTGTCGTCGATTTCGCGCGGACTGAAAGCCATTGCCAAGGAACTCGCCGTTCCCGTCATCGCGCTCTCGCAGCTCAGCCGCGCTCCTGAAAGCCGCGGCGGCGATCACCGTCCTCAGCTCTCCGACCTCCGCGAATCCGGCTCCATCGAGCAGGATGCCGACGTTGTCATGTTCATCTTCCGCGAAGAGCTCTATAAGCCCGACGACCTCGAACTTCGGGGGCGTGCCGAGATCATCATGGCCAAGCAGCGAAACGGACCCATTGGGCGGTTCCACCTCGCATTTCTCCACAATTCCACTCGCTTCGCGAACCTTGCTGGCGGCAATAACGAGCCCGGCGATACCGTTCAGTAGCATGTTCGGCCGAGCGTCGTTGCCCGTCAAATGGTTGCGCTATTCGTTGGCGAACGGCGGGATGCCCATTTCAGGCCCGAGACACCGCCAACCTGTGGAAAACACTGTGGATGAGAGGGCCACTGTCCGAATCGAGGCCCGTCCGACCTCTCGGCCGGTGCGTTTCGGCTGGGCCGAGCGCTGGCTAACACTATGTTTTTAAGTTGGTTAATGCCACCCGGTGTCTCGGTGAACTAACCCTTACTAAATCAGTACTTTCGTCACACGATTTGAGATTTGCACATACAAGGAACGCTGTAGTGCACAGATTAGAAGGATTCTCGGCTGCCTCTTCGGCGTCCGAGGCGGATGAAGTGCTCGCTGTTTTCAGTTCTCAATCGTTCACAGTCAGACTGATTGTTGGGCACCCGACTATGCTTCGTAGTGGCGCCAGTGCAAGTTATTTCATCTTGACGCACGGTCCTGCCCCGAGCCGGTCAGGAGTAAAATCAACAGGCTGATGGTACGCCAGTTCATCTTCGCTCTGCTGTTAGCAGCCGTTCTAGCACCGCTGTCTTCTGCCCAAATGCGCGGTGGATTCCACGGCGGCGCTCGAGGTGTGCGCAGCGCAGGAAGCTCTGCCGCGCATCATCGCTCTGCCATCCCCTTTGGCTACTTCGTCGGCGATACGCCGTTTCTTTATGACGATTATCCCTTCGGCTCCGTGACGGCCGAGTCCCCGGCTCCGCAGTTCATCGTCATGCCCGCACCAGCCGCGCCCGATACGGCGCAGGTCAAAGCCGCTCCTCTGCTGATTGAATTGCAAGGGAATCGCTACGTTCGTTATGGCGGAGTTGCCCGATCTCCGCAACCCGACACGCCCGCCAATGAGCTGCCGGCCCGCCAGTCAATGATCGCGCCCGAGTTTTCCGGCCAGTCCTCAGCTCGGTCCGCGCCCCTGCCGCATACCGTCCTGGTCTACCGCGACGGTCATCGCGAGGAGATTCCGGCCTATGCGATCGTCGGCCAGGTCATCTACGCGCACAACCACAGCAACGATGGGCAGACTGGATATGGAATGAAAAACATTCAGCTTTCAGAGCTCGACATCCCCGCGACTAGGAATGCCAACCGCGAAAATGGCGTGCCCTTTACACTTCCGTCCGGCCCGAACGAAGTCGTCACGCGTCCGTAGGAAAGCTGCTCCTGACTCCGAACTGTCCCTTGCCTTTTACGTCTGCAATGTAACTTCTGACTTTAGCTGCTTCCTTCGCCGACCTTAAGCACGGCCAAAAAAGCCTCCTGCGGAATATCCACGCGCCCAATGCGCTTCATTCTCTTCTTGCCTTCCTTCTGTTTCTCGAGCAGCTTGCGTTTACGCGTGATGTCGCCGCCGTAGCACTTCGCCAGAACGTTCTTGCGGATCGCCGGCACGGTCTCGCGCGCGATAATTTTCGCCCCAATAGCCGCCTGAATCGCTACCTCAAACATCTGCCGCGGAATTAACTCTTTCATCTTCGCTGCCAGTGCCCGCCCGCGTTCGTATGCGAAGTCGCGATGGATGATCGTCGACAGCGCATCCACCGGGTCGCCCGCCACCATAATGTCGAGCTTCGCCATCGGCGAAACCCATGTTCCCGAGAGGTGATAGTCGAGCGACGCATATCCGCGCGAAACTGATTTCAGCCGGTCGTAAAAATCGAGCACGATCTCGTTCAACGGCAGCTCGTATTGCAGCATCACGCGCGACGCACTGACATACTCGAAGCTCTTCTGCTTCCCGCGCTTTTCCTCGACCAGCTTCAAAATCCCACCAACATATTCTTCATTGGTCAGGATGACCGCCAGAATCACCGGCTCCTCGATCTTCGCAATCTCGCTCGTATCCGGCCAACGCGATGGATTATCCACTGCAATCACTTCGCCATCCGTCTTGTGAATCAGATAACGCACGCCCGGAGCCGTCGTGATCAGGTCGAGATTGTATTCGCGCTCCAGGCGCTCCTGAATGATCTCCATGTGCAGCAGGCCCAGAAAGCCGCACCGGAAGCCGAATCCCAGCGCCACCGAACTTTCCGGCTCAAAAAAGAACGAAGAGTCATTCAGCTTCAGCTTCTCCAGCGCCTCGCGCAGTTGCGTGTGCTCGTGCGCGTCAACCGTATAAAGCCCGGCAAACACCATCGGCTTGATCTCTTCAAATCCGGGCAACGGCTCGATCGCCGGGCGGTCGTCATCGGTAATCGTGTCGCCGATCTTCGTATCGGCCACGTTCTTGATATTCGCGATGATGAATCCAACTTCGCCCGCCACCAGTTCGTCAATCACCACTGGCTTCGGTGTCAGCACGCCCAGCGCTTCCACCTGAAACACGCGCCCGTTCGACCATAGCCGGATTTTCTGTCCGACTTTCAGGGTGCCTTCAAATACCCGCGCCAGCACCACCACGCCGCGATAGGGATCAAACCATGAATCAAACAGCAGCGCCTGTAATGGCCGCTCCGGTTTCCCTTTCGGAGGATGAGTCCGCTTCACAATCGCTTCCAGCACGTCCGGCACGCCCTGCCCGGTCTTCGCGCTGATCAGCAGCGCATCCGTAGCGTCGAGTCCGACCGCGCTTTCGATCATCTCCTTCGTGCGCGGAATGTCCGCGCTCTGCAAGTCGATCTTGTTGATGACCGGAATAATCTCAAGCCCGTGATTGATCGCGAGATAGGCATTCGCCAAGGTCTGCGCTTCCACACCCTGCGACGCGTCCACCACCAGCAGCGCTCCTTCACAAGCCGCAAGTGAGCGCGAAACTTCATATGAAAAATCGACGTGACCGGGAGTATCAATCAGGTTAAGTTGGTAAGTCTGGCCATCCTGCGCCGGATAGGTCATCCTCACCGCGTGGGCTTTGATGGTGATGCCGCGCTCGCGCTCAAGATCCATCGAATCGAGCACTTGTTCCTGCATCTCGCGCATGGCGAGCGACCCGGTCAGCTCCAGCAGGCGGTCGGCAAGCGTGGATTTTCCGTGGTCAATATGCGCGATGATCGCAAAATTTCGGATGCGGGCTGCTTCCATGAGGACACTACGATTCTAACAGGCAGTCGGGCCGGACCCCGCATTGCCGCTGCGGTTGGCATGCGGTCCGCGGCTTGAGCTTACGGTCGTGTCTGTTTTGTAGCGTGTAAGTTGCGAAGTTGTGCGATTTGAATTTCCCAATCGGAGATTACGAACTCTTCAGGGCAGTCCGGATGCGCTCCCAGGTAATCGCCAAGCTCTCCGGCAGCACGCGGGTCTCCCCGACTACGCTGATGAAATTGGCATCGGCGATCCAGCGCGGCAGTACATGCATGTGGATGTGGCCGGCCACCCCGGCGCCGGCGGCTTTGCCGATGTTCATGCCGAGATTGACGCCATCGGGGCGGTAGAGAGTACGCAGAACGCCCTCCATGCGCTGCGTCAGGGCCATCATTTCGTGGGCGGCCTCGACGGGCAGTTTTTGCAGTTCATCCAAATGCGCGTAGGGAACGACCATGACGTGTCCGTTTGTGTAGGGATAGGTATTGAGAATGACGTAGCAATGAGTAGCGCGCAGGACGATGCGCGCTTTTTCGTCGGTTTCCTGCGGCATTTCGCAAAAAATACAAGCGGGATTGTGGTCGGCACCACTCACATAGGCGTAACGCCAGGGAGTCCAGAGGTAATCCATGGTGGGAGGGTAGCAGAAATGAGCGTCGAGCTGCGAGTGTCAAGCTCCGAGCAAAACTGCAGGTTCCTCGCTTCGCTCGGAATGACAAACCTTTGAGTGAATGACCGAGGAACGATGACCGCCGTACGATGACAACGGCAACCGTACGATTGATACGGGGGCGTGGATCGAGGTCCGGCAAGCTTTCAATCTAGCGATCGGCTAGGAGCCGCAGCGAGCCGCGTCTCTCCAGTGTGGACACGCCGATATGACGGCTTTGTAAATTTTCGCGCAATGGCCGGAATCGTGTTTGACACTGTTCGGAAGCGGTTGTTATAGTCAGAGAGTCCCTTTTGGACGCCGTTTCGAACCAGCTGGAATTGATTGTCCTAGGGTCGTCCGCCAGGGCGGCCTCAACGCAACCTAACGACCACGCCAGCAGTCCGCTACACAGCGTCCCGCAATCCGTCCCGCACTCGTGTGCGTGGCATTTAGGCTATGACCTTGTTCGACGACAGCAACGCCCACAATCTTGATTCCACCACTCAAACCATGACAACTGCCCATGACACGCACAACGGCGGATCGGCCGTAGTAGACGCTCCCGAGCCCGTACAACCTTCTTCCGCGGAACCGCAGGCTTCCGCCCCTGATGCCATCGCTTCGGAACACGAAACGCCAGCTGTCAGTCCGGAAACTCCGGCCGCTGCCACTCACGAAACTACTGCTCCGGCTGCCAGCGAGGATTTTGCCGCAGCTCTCGAGAACTTTACCTCGGAAACCGAGGAGTCGGTGGGCGACGATCACGTGATCAAGGGCACTGTGGTCAAGCTGACCGCGACCCACGCCGTGGTCGATTTCGGATCGAAATCCGAGGGAATGGTCTCGATCGCCGAAGTTCTCGATCACGAAGGCCAGCCGCGCTTCAAGCCCGGCGACGAAATCGACGTCATGCGCGAGAAGGGTGAGACCGAAGACGGTTATCCCAAGCTGTCGCACCAGAAAGCGCAGCGCCTGCGCGCGTGGGACGATATCGAGAAGGCTCACAACGAGAAAAAGCCGATCAAGGGCGTTGTCGTCGAGCGCATCAAGGGCGGCCTGACCGTTGACATTAACGGAGCGCATGCGTTCCTGCCCGGCTCGCAGGTTGACCTGCGGCCGATTCGCAATCTGGATGGCATGAAGGGCCAGACCATTGAAGTCGCCGTGATCAAGCTGAACAAAAAGCGCGGCAATATCGTAGTCTCGCGCAAGCAGCTTCTGGAAGAAGAGCAGAGCGAAAAGCGCGGCAAGACTCTCGAACATCTCGAAGAAGGCGCGGTCCTCACCGGCATCGTCAAGAACCTCACAGAGTATGGTGCGTTCGTTGATATGGGCGGAATTGACGGCCTGCTGCACATCACCGACATGTCGTGGGGACGGCTCACCCACCCACGCGACCTGGTCAACGTGGGCGACCAGATTCAGGTGAAGGTGCTGAAGTATGACAAAGATAAGCAGCGGGTGTCGCTGGGCTTCAAACAGCTGACGCCGGACCCGTGGCTCGACGCAGAGCACCGCTATCCGGTGGGCGCGCACGTTCACGGGCGCGTGATCAGCGTTACGGATTACGGTGCATTTGTTGAACTGGAGCAAGGCATTGAAGGTCTGGTCCACGTCAGCGAAATGACCTGGTCGAAGCGCATGAAACATCCGTCGAAGCTGGTCAACGTTGGCGATGAAGTCGATTGCGTCGTGATTAGCGTGAACCCGACCGAGCGGCGGATTTCGCTCGGCATGCGCCAGTTGGCGGCGAATCCATGGGATACGCTGCACGATAAGTACCCGGTGGGCGCGACCGTTGAAGGGCGCGTACGCAACCTAACGGAGTTCGGCGCGTTCATCGAGATCGAAGATGGAATCGACGGATTGGTCCACGTCAGCAATTTGAGCTGGACCACACGCGTCAAGCATCCTTCGGAAGTCCTGAAAAAGGGCGACCGGGTGAAGGCCGTCATTCTGGCCATTGAGCCGGACAAACGTCGTCTATCGCTCGGCGTAAAGCAGATGCAGCCCGACGTGTGGGATTCGTTCTTCGCCCAGCATCGTGTCGGCGACATCGTTCACGGCAAGGTCCTGCGTGTAGCGACGTTCGGAGCATTCGTAGAAATCGCCGAAGGAATCGAAGGCCTCTGCCATAACTCGGAAGCCGTCGACGGCAACGGCCAGCCCATGCACCTCGAACCCGGCGCCGAGTTCGACTTCAAGATCATCAAGATGAATCAGGAAGAAAAGAAGGTCGGCCTGAGCATCAAGGCGGTCGGCGAAGAAGCCTCACGCCAGGAGGTCGAGTCCTACAAGCACCCTGCCTCATCCTCCTCGACCAGCACCACCATCGGGGACCTGATCTCGTGGAAGCGGGCCGGGGGCGACAGCAACTAGCCAGTTATCACGTATAACTAAGAAGGCCGCCAGAAATGGCGGCCTTTCTTGTTGCTGCTGGAGATCGTTACTTCGTGTCAATCTTCAAATCGATGTAGACCTGCTGGCGATTATCGAACTGGCTCACCGTCTTCGTGTGGCTCTTGTGCTTGTCGATCTGCGCATAGACTTCGTAGTCAATCGTCGGCTGGAGCTGCGGAAAACGATACGTTCCTTCCGGGCCTACGATGTAGGTTTTCACGGAATGGTCCTGGGTGTTGGTCAGGTACACGACGGCATTCGGCAGGGGGTTGTCGCCGCCGTCCATTACTTTGCCCGTGAGCAGGCGCGTCTTGTCGACTTTCGGCTTGTCGCGACCAAATAACTGTGCCGCCGCTGCTGGCGAAGTCCAGAGCAACCCTGCGCACAGCAGGCTCAACAGGCCTGTAATCAACACGGCTTTTCTCATGAAATCTATTGTGACGGTTTTTGTGCTGAAAGACTACTACCAATTCAAATGAAGGCCGATGTCGGAGCGTTCGTCGGCCTCGATGTGGACCTTGACTTCCTCACCCGGCTGAACTCGCCTGCCGTCGGCCGTCTTATAGCCTTTGACATCGGCCCACACAACGTAATCTGCGGGGCCGACCGGCACGCGCTGGGCAAACTCACCCATGTGGTTGGAAAAGAGCTCCCAGCGAACTTTCTTTTCGTCGGCACGCCGTATCTTCACTTTGACGGCGTAAAGAGCGTGCCCACCGGGATCCCAGACGGTCCCGAATATCAGCGCATAGGGCTTGGGCTTGCGGGAGTCATGGCCCCGAGCGAGGCCCGGGGCGAGAAGAGCCGCGAAAACCAGAAGTCCGCAAAGAAGCCATTCGCGGCGACTGAGTGCTGCGCTGCTCGGGCGGGTCCTCAGAGATCGTCCTCGTCTTCCGCGTCTTCTTTGACGGCGTCCTCTTCATCCTCGTCTTCGTCGTCGACTTCGTCTTCGCCGACCATCTTCAGTTCGATGGGGTTGACGGTGATCACCTCGAAGTCCGAGCCGCACTCCGGGCACGAGACCACCGCGCCTTCATCGACCTCATCTTCATCGATGTCCAGATCGGTCTCGCATTCAGGACAGTACACCATTGCTCTCCTCCAGGTTCGGGGTCTCCCTGATATATTTAGGTTCTTCGCGAGGAAAAGGTCAAGTGGGATACAAAGAAAATTCTCCAGTAAGGGAATCCCCGGGAAAGAATGCCGAAAACAGGCGCAACCGAGGGTTTTTCGATCATCCGAACGTCTTCGTGAGGTGTGCGGCTGCCGCCCTTATCATGGGCCTTTGCGCCTTGTCGTGTATGGCCCAGCAACCCAGTACGCCTCCTCCGGCCGATCCCCGTATTGCCGAGGCAATCAAGCGGATTTCGTCTGACCGAATTCGCCAGACCATCGAGAAACTGGTCAGCTTCGGCAATCGATCGACAATCTCGCCGCAGGATGACGAATCGGTCAAAGCGGGCAGGGGAGTCGGCGCGGCCCGCGATTGGCTCAAATCCGAACTTGAGCGTTATTCGAAAGACTGCGGCGGGTGCCTCGAGATAAAGACCGATGCCTTCACCGAGCAACCGGCCGAGCGCATCAAAGCTCCCACTCTCATCACCAATGTCTATGCGGTTCTGCGCGGCTCTGATCCCGCGCAGGCGAATCGAATCGTGCTCGTCACGGGCCACTACGACTCGCGCAACAGCGACACGTTCAACGGTACCGATCCTGCTCCCGGAGCCAACGACGACGGCAGCGGCACCGCCGTCAGCCTGGAATGCGCCCGCGTTTTGAGCAAATACAAGTTTCCCGCAACGATCATTTTCCTGACGGTCGCGGGCGAAGAGCAGGGACTGAATGGCAGCAAGCATTTTGCTCAGATGGCGAAGCAGGAAGGCTGGAAGCTGGAAGCCGTCCTGAATAATGACATCGTGGGCGGAGACCGCAATCCGCGGCAGGATGCGGGCGTGGTGCGCGTGTTTTCAGAGGGCATTCCGAACGCGGCGACCGAGCAGGAAATCCGCCGAATCCGCGCCTTGGGCGGCGAAAGCGACTCAGCCTCGCGCGAACTTGCCCGTTACATCGCCGATGTCGGCCGCACTTACGATGCTGGCGTGAAGCCGCTACTCACTTTCCGCTTGGATCGGTTTCTGCGTGGCGGCGACCATCTTTCTTTCAATCAGCAGGGATTTGCCGCTGTTCGCTTGACTGAATTCGCCGAGGACTATAACCATCAGCATCAGAATGTTCGAACTGAAAATGGCATTGAATATGGCGACCTCGCGAAATTCGTCGACTATGACTACATCGCGCACCTGGCCGAGTTGAATGCCGCAACTCTGGGCTCACTCGCGTCGGCTCCCGCGCCTCCGGCGAACGTAAAAATGCTGACGAAGAGCCTCGAAAACAACACGACTTTGACCTGGGAAGCGTCGGCAGGCGCGGCTTCTTACGAGGTCATCTGGCGCGCGACGAGCGCGCCGGACTGGGAGCACGTCCAACCGGTAACTGGCGGTACGCGTGCAACCTTGAAGGTTTCGAAGGATAATGTAATATTCGCCGTCCGCGCGCTCGATCAGGCTGGCAGTCATTATAGCCTGCCCGTCGTGCCCGAGCCGGAGAGGTAAAACGACTTCATGAGACGCGGCGGCACCATCTCGTTCAGCTTCCCGCCCTTCGCCGGATGGGTGAAGCGCATCATCATTACATGCACGGCAATCTTCTTGCTTGAGCTGATTCTGCGCCGGGTTTTTGGAATCGATCTGCGCTGGGTTGACGAATGGTTTGCGCTCATCCCTGTCTTCGTGATGAAGGGTGAGATCTGGCAACTCGTGACATACTCCGTGTTGCACGCGGGCTGGAGTCACCTGTTCTTCAATATGCTCACGCTATGGTTTATCGGCGCCTACCTCGAACGCGATTGGGGACCGCGGCGCTTTATCGAGTGCTATCTGTTCTGTGTGGTGGGCGCGGCGCTAGTGACGATCGCCGTTGCGTACACTCATTTTCTCGGCATGGACCCGCGCACCGGCACGGTGGGCGCATCCGGCGGTATCTTCGGATTGCTCATGGCCTTCGGCATTCTCTACGCCGACCAGGAAATGTATCTGTTCCCGTTACCCTTCTCGATCAAGGCCAAGTATATTGTCGGCATCTGGATTGTGATTGCCATCTATGCCATCTTCGACCCAACCCAGAACGGCGTCGCCAATTTCGCCCACTTAGGCGGGTTGCTCTTCGGCTTTTTGTTTGTGAAGTTTATGCCGCGGCGCGGGTTGAGCTACGTTGCCTCTGAGCAATATTTTGGCGTGAGAAATTCTTATTACCGCTGGAAGCGAAAACGCGCTGCTCGAAAGTTCGAAGTCTACATGCGGGACCACGACCGCAAAGTCAGCTTCGACGAACATGGCAACTACATTCCTCCCGATGAGAAGGACAAGACCAACGGCGGAGGAAAGTCGGGCTGGGTGAATTAGCGTTACGCCAACACCATCTATTGGGGCTCGGTAATATTCAATACTGGTCTTTCGTCTTTCGTCCAGCCAAGGAAAGTGAACTGTTCCGGGTTGCGGCTATAGCAGGCGAGAGTTATGCCAACCGCCTTAGTCGTTTCATAGCTGGCAACTTTGTTCCCGTCGAGGTCGACGATTCTGATCAGTTGCTGTTCTACGCCCTTAGCGTTTCCCTCCTGTTTGTGGAATAGAACAGCAATTCGACTCCCTGAAACCAACATGCCGCCGACCGTGAAGTCTTGGTCTCCTGGGTCTACCGTGAATCTTTTCTGAATCTCGCCTCCGGGTGATATTGCATAGATGATTGCAGGGTCAACCCAGCGCAAGAGGTAGACGTTCCCGTCTTCTCCCAGCTCCATCTTGCCTCGACTGATGGCGTAGTTGAGCCCTCCTGAAATCGGGCCAGGTACAAAGCGAGAATCGCCTCGCGCAGCGGACTCGTGGATGTACTCGTCATCTTCGAGGTGCAGTTCTTTCAACAGAGTTCCATCGGATGAGAAAATTCCGGTGAACGGGACATACTCCTTCGCAGTGCGGTCCCATTTCTGACCGGTCGCCATGAAATTGCCCGCCGAAAGAGTCACAAACAGACTCGGAGACCATGGGCCACCTACATCGAGCTTAACGTTTGACTTATAGCTCCCATCTTTGCTGTAAAAGAACACGTCCCGGTCATAACTGTGGGGAATAACCAATTGATTGACATTTCCATAGGGATCGACTGTGAACATACCCGCCCCATCTACTTGCGGGACGTCAGGCGAGGAGTTCGCCTTGAATGTCGCGACCGTTTCACCTTTAGAATTAAACTTTGAGATCGTCAGACCCCGATCGGCGTTTCTCAAATAGAAACTTCCATCGCTGTCACACTTCGGCTCTCCCATGAAGGTTGTCGTCACAGCGTCCAATGAAATCGTCTTGGTGAGCACGAGATGGGAAGGCGATTCGGTAGCTGGTTTTGCGGGAGCAGCGGCGGTGGTCAAGGTTACGACAGTCGATTTTGCCAGGGCTTGATTGCTGGCGGTTTGGCAGTGTAAGAACTGAGGGCAGACGGTCAAGGCGATCGCTAGTGACGCTCGTATCAGGGTACGCATGCCTACCTCACGATTTTTCATTTAGTGTCCCCTCTGCCCTTGAACGATTTGATTTTATCGCCTTGCGCGGGAAATGCTCATCGAAAGAGCCTTTCAAACCCGGACAACACAAGTTCCGGCAAGCTCCTGTTGCTCGCCTTCGCCTTGAATCCCAAGTCGTGACCGGTACCCTCGACTGCAACTAACTCTGTTTTGGCCGGGATTAGTCGCAACGCTTTGGTTATCTCCTCAATACTCCCGAATGGATCGCGTGTTCCGTGAACGAACAGGCTTGGAGTGCGCAGGTTCGGCAGATGCTGGATGCGAAGCTGCTCGGGCTTTCGTGGCGGATGCAATGGATACGAGAGCAAAAGTAATCCTGAAACAAGTTCTGGCTCATCGGCGCATAGCATCGTTGCCTGGCGGCCTCCGAAGGAGTGGCCGCCCAGATAAACCTCGCCGGGCGAGCGCTTGCGCACCAATTCGACCGCATTGCGCAGGCCAGCGCGATCGCGTTCGGCGTTGCTGGGGAATGGCGGGCCGAAACGCTTCTGCTGCCGGAAAGGAAGATCACAGCGCAGGACGGTGTAGCCATGACCGCAGAAAGTCTCGGCAAGCGCGACCAGCAACGGAGCGTCGCAGTTACTGGCGGCGCCGTGCGTGAGGACCAACGAGTCGCCACTCTGCTCCGGCGGAATCTGCAGCCATCCTCGGACCGGGGGATCTACGGTTTGATCGAAGAACGAAGAGATCGATTCCATCGAGGTCTGCTCACGCCTGTCGTCCGCGCTTCTTTGCCCCGCGCTCGTCCTCGCCCACCGTGTGCAGCCGCATAAAATTCGTAGCGCCTGACATGAACTTCGTTCCAGCGACCAGTCCGAGCACGTCTCCCGCCTGTATCAATCCTTTTGGCAGCAATTCGTTTTCGGCAGTCTTGAGCATCGACTCTGCGGACTCCCATCCTTCCTTATGCACGGGATGCACGCCCCAGAGCGCATTCATGCGATTGCAGACTTCCAGGTGACGGCTGAACGCGTAAATCCCAACCTTCGGACGATGTTTCGACAGCATGCGCGCCGTGTTTCCGGTTTTAGTGAAGACGGCAATCGCGCGCATCGGCAGATCTTCGGCTGCGTGGGCGATTGATTCGCAAATCGTTTCGGCCACCGAGTACCGATGGGTTTCATGGCGGCGCCGCGGCACGGGCGGCGACTGGGCGATACTTGTCTCCGCTTCCAGAATGATGCGCGCCATCATCGCGACCGCCTCTCGCGGATAGTGTCCGCTGGCGGTTTCACCGGAAAGCATGACCGCATCCGTGCCGTCGAAAATGGCGTTGGCCACATCGCTGGCCTCGGCGCGCGTGGGACGCGGATTTGCTGTCATCGATTCGAGCATCTGGGTCGCTGTGATGACCGGCTTGCGCCACACGCCCGCGCGCTGAATAACCTGCTTCTGAATAATCGGAACGCGCTCCGGCGGCATTTCGACGCCCAGATCGCCGCGCGCAATCATGACTCCGTTAGTCACTTCGAGAATTTCTTCCAGCCGCTCGATGGCCTGCGGCTTCTCCAGCTTCGCGACAATCGGGACCGATTTCCCGAATTCGACCATCAGGCTCTTCGCCATACGGATATCATCGGCCGAGCGCACAAACGAAAGAGCGACGACATCCACTCCCTGTTTCAATCCAAACTGGAGATCGATCTTGTCTTTTTCCGTCAGCGCCGGAATCGCAACCGCTGCGCCCGGCAGGTTGATACCCTGATGCTCAGCGAGCATTCCTCCGTTGCGGACTTCGCATTCCACATCGTGGCCGCGAACCGCGCGCACACGGAGTTCGATGCGTCCATCCGACAAAAGCACACGCGACCCTGGTTCGACTTCGCGCGCCAGTCCGGCAAAATCGGTGGAAACGAGTTCAGATGTTCCGGCGACTTCGCGCGGCGTGATCGTCAGAATGGAACCAGTTTTCAGTTCTACAGCCTTGCCGTCTTTCAATCTTCCCGTACGGATCTTTGGCCCTTGCAGATCCTGGAGAATGCAGATCGTGCGCTTCAGATGCCGCGCCGCCTTTCGCAGCCGCTGAATTCGGCTCGCATGTTCGGGATGTGTTCCGTGAGAAAAGTTAA
>JBELAC010000069.1:0-19206 GCA_049509215.1 Terriglobales bacterium | reverse complement strand
TGCTGCTTCGCGGGTCGGCGTTGCGCCCGACCGATGCATTGTTGTCGAAGACGCCGCCGCGGGGGTCGAGGGAGCGCGCCGGGCTGGTATGCCGAGCATCGGAGTAAGTCACGACGGTAAGCGTCTGCCTGCTGATGTGGTGGTGAAATCTCTGGATCTCCTCGCCCCCAATGCTTTTGAAACACTGCTGCGGAACCGTGGAGCCCGCACCGGAAATGGCTAGCTGCGTCGGTCGAGTCCCAGTGTTGTTTGAAAATTGACTAGACCCACCAGGCCCGTGACCGGCCCGTCTGGAACTTCTCGACAGCCGCAGTGTCTTCCTGCCAAGATGGTGCATCTATGCGAACCCCTGCAATTATTTCTGCCAAGTGTGCCCCTGTTCTCATTGTTTGCAATGGCACAGACAAGGCCACAAATCAAATTTCGCTTTTGCTATCGGTCGAGCGCAATTGCCACGCCGTAAGGGGTCAGGTCGACCGAGTCTGCCCACTTGCCGTCGAGTAAGAGTTTCATGGACCGAGGTAGAGCCACGCGCCGGTTCTCCTGTGCGAAGTTGATGAGAATGAATATCTGTTTCCCCGCGCTCACGCGGCGGCTAACTTCTACACCATCGGGCACAGGTCCGAACACGGGCGTAACGCCAGATTTGTGAGTCATCCATTCGGCTGCGGAAGCCATGAGTTTGTCATCCAGCACGGCACCGATGTAAGTAATTCTTCCTTTGCCGAAGGCACGGGTGGTGACGGAGGGTTGCTCGTCGAGCCATCCATTGCTCCTGCCATACCTCAGAAGGACTTCCTCGCCGGGGGCCTGACTTTTCAGTTGCTCGGCCCAAATGCTTGCTTGTCCATCGCCCCATGCGCCGGAAACCGGGAAATCCTTTTCGAGCGCGTAGTACTGCTCGACGCGCGCGCCCAGGGCGTCGACTAGAAATCCGGGCTGCCGCTGCGGCAACAGCGCGTTGAATTCATCCTTCATGCCGGAACGTGGACCGAGGGCGAGGTGGCCGCCATTGCGCACGTATTCAAGTAGGTGATCCGCGAGATCCTTCGGCAACACGTTCAGACTGGGCGCTGCCACGAGCTTGTAGCCCTCCAGCGGGGCGTAGGCGCTGACCACATCGACGGATTGTGAGAGCTGACGCAATGCCCTGTAGTAGCTCGTCAGCAACTTGATGTCGTCGTACTTTTCGGTGTGTCTCTGAAACTGTATGGCCCAGTGACTGTCGTAGGAGTAGAGCAACGCCACCTCGGACACAGGCTGCGTGCCGCGGAAAACATCTTCGACCTTGGCGAATTCCTGCGCCGTTTGCGCGACTTCGTTGTAGAAAGGCACGGGTGTGCCGTCGGAGCCGACGAGCACGCCGTGAATCTCCTCCTGTCCGTTGAGCGCGCTGCGCCATTGCCAGTAGTTAACATCGTCAGCGCCGTGGCCAATCGCCTGCCAGGCCATGGCACGTGCCTCGCCGCGATTCAGGAAATTGTTAAGCGATGACCAATTCACCGCCCCAGGTTGCGTCTCCATTACCCAGAAATTCTGGCGTTTGAAGCCCCGGGTCAGGTCGTGGGCCAGGCCGTTATAGGCGGAGTCAACGTGGCCCGTGCCGACATAGTCATCCCAGGACGCGAAGGTGAGCGGCCCGGTGATGGGGTAGTGATCGAATCCGTCGAAAAAGCCCATGAGATTCCCGGTGATGAACTGGTGCGGACCGGCGTGCTCGCGGATCGCGTCGATCTGATTCTGCTGGTAGGAAGTCCAAGTGTAGGTGATGAAGCGCTTCCAATCCAGCATCAGCCCGGGATTGTGCTCGCCTACCGGAATCGGGATTTCTTCCCAGTTGTCGTACGTCTGACTCCAGTAGGAGGTCGACCAGTGTGTGTTCAGGTGGTCGAGCGTTCCATATTTTGCCTTCAGCCAACCCTGAAATTGTTGGCGCGTAATCTCGTCGTAGGACATCTGGGCGTAGCCGTATTCGTTGTCGATCTGCCAGCCCACGACATTGGGATTGTGTCCGAAGCGAATAGCCATCTGCTCGGCAATGCGGTGGCAGAATTCGCGATAGCGCGGGGAAGTGGATGAGCCGTGCGCGCGGTTACCGTGCGCAACGCGCTGGCCATTTGGTTCCACTCGTAGCGTGTCAGGATATTTTTGCGTGAGCCAGGCGGGCGGTGTCGCGGTGGGCGTGCCGAGAACCGAAACGAGGTGGTGCTTGGAGGCGAGGCCGATGGCGCGCTCTAGCCAGTCGAAATCATAGTGACCCTCGGAGGGCTCCATGCGGCTCCAGGCAAATTCGGTGATGCGGACCACTTTCAAATTCGCGGCTTCCATAAGTCGCAAATCCTCTTCCCAGCGCGACTCCGGCCACTGCTCGGGATACCACGCCACGCCCATCAAGATTGCGTTTTGCCCGGGGATCTGCGTGGGAATGGGCTTGTTCCGAAGGGGCGCGGGAGTTTCAGCCGGCGCCGCGGTGAAAAGAAACAGCAAGAAATACAAAACAGCACGGAAGAAAGATGATGACGGCACGGACGCCTCCTGAACTCGTCTGAACTGGCGAGTCACGGTCATGTGATGTCCACAATACTCCACGATCCCATCAGAAGTGCCGGTGGGGCTGATGTCGTTCCAGTCCCGTTTGGTCCTCGGACCATCAAGAGCAGGACTCGCGAGGACACCCGTCCCCCCAGTCACCTCGTAATCATGGCACTATTGCGGATTGCATACTCTCGTGACGCCAGTCTCAGGTATTTGTCGTTCCGAGCGCCTTCTCTTGGCGCGAGGAATCTGCAGTTCGCAAGCCATGGATAACGGCAGATCCCTCAAGGCTGGCGCATAATGAGGATATACAGTTCTTGATTGTGCAATTTCGGAATCATGGCGCGATTCCTGAGCAGCCTACCGAATCCGCCTGGGCCGAATTGCGTGACGCGCAATTGCAGACGGTTAAGCGAATCCCCGGAACTGCCACTGTCCGGTCTGTGAACGTGATCGAATGCGCCGTGATTTCCAATCCAGACGGTGCCTTCTCTCGCGATCAATAGTGGACCCGGTCGATTACCTCCAAGTCCTTCCCGTGCACTAAGACTCACGACTTTAAGGTCATGGAGACTATCGACGCCGCTGGAAGTTGTGATCCACATGTTGCCTTCGTGGTCCTCAAAGAATGCATTAATGCCATCGCTGGATAAGCCATCGACCGCGCTAAAGTGATCTACATCATCGCCCTGGATGCGGTATATCCCCTGGTTCTGGGTTCCGACCCACAGTGCATTCTGTTTGTCCAGGTACAAGGCGCTGACCGATAGGCTTTCGCCGTCGAATCTTGCAATTCGAAAGGATGTCCACTTATCTTTCCAGAGACGTTGCAAGCCAAGTTGATGGCCTTGTCGCGCCATCCCCACCCAAACCGATCCGTCTGTCGCGGGAGCGATCGCTGAAACTCCTTCGAGCCCCTCATTCGATTTTGGGATCATTAGTTTGAAAGTGGAGAAAGAATCAGGTTTCCAACGAATCGCCACTGTAGGGCTGCCAAACCAGAGATTGCCGAAGGAGTCTTCTGCCAGGGCTCCGGCGTAGGGAAAGGGAATACCGTCAGACTTTCCATAACACTTCACAGTGTCGGCCATTACGCTGCAGATAGGTCCGCTCTCGTCACGAACCCGCGAGCGCGCGAACCAAACGACCCCCTGCCGGTCCCGAATTATCGAATTCACTCGCCCGGACGTTGTCGGATAATTCTTCAATGCCCCGTCCCTCAGGGCCGCGAGGCCGCTGCCAGTTCCAATCCAAAGACTCCCGTTCGTTCCCGGAAGAAGCGAGTAAACCGACTTCGAAAACTGCTGCCCATCGCTCGAAACCCATGGAACAAAGCGGACGCCGGCGAACCGCAGTAATCCGTTCGCCGTGCCGACCCACATGTATCCGTCGGTTGTCTGCGTGATCGCGAGAGGCTCTCCGTTGATGACTCCATCCTGCAATCGCCAAGCTGAGTGCGCATACTGGGTAATGCGCACGTTGTCATCGACACCCCAGAGCAATGGTGCCAAGCCAAATAGCAAGAGAAGGGTACGCAAGATGAAGCGAAGAATAGAAGCCTCCGCAGCTGGATGCTGAAATGCCTCAGGTAATTCCCCACGTCGTGCCCAAGCTGCCATGAACAGGAAAAAAGTAAAAGCCATCCCCCACATTGAGGCAGCTTCCAATACTGTTTGAAGATTGTACCCCGACAGAAAAGGGGTAGGTATGGCCACAAGGATTCGATGCCGTCAAACCTCACTGGGATCGAAGATTAAGTCACGCGGGCAAAAGTCAAGGCCGCTTTCGCCACATCATCGATTTCTGATCGCGATGCATTCGCCTGCTGGAGTCGTTGAAACCGGACTGCTCATCTGCCCCTCAGAGAAAGCTCCGCAAAACTCGTCAATAGCATTGCGCGGTACATTTTCTCCGGTCCGGTTCGAGGGCAAGACTATGCGGAATTGCGGCTATTTCGCGCGATTTCTAAGGTAAGGCCGGCCGATTTCTCTGCAGTTCAGACTGCGTGGTAAAGCGAGTGGAAGTCGAACTCTGGTTAGAACTTCTGGAACCCACAAGAGCCCGCACGTGCGTGGGTTGCATCCCATTGTGCGACAACATACAGTCGGAGAATGGGACAAGGGGCGCAGATGGGCGAGGCTGGTCCCGTTTCACGTCTTGGAGGAAGGCGAATACCCAGCGATCGTAAGGTCGAACGAAATACAAATGTGTGGGCTATTCTCCACTTCGGAAACGGTTAGCGAGGACTGCGTGCCTACCAGGCAGTCAGAAAACCGAAACATTCTCCGGAAATGTCCGGCAAGAAGCCACTTTTCGGACGATTGATTGTGTATCTAGCGCGCTCCCCACAAGCCCGTTTCTGGATAGCCTCCGGCTGGCCGACAATCCGACAAAGCGCTGCTTTCTTCGACCGCGCTTCTGACCACTCGCGGCACTTGTCTATCCAGGTTCTCAGCCCTAGACTAATTCCCGAGACATTGACCATCATTCCGGTTCAGCAAGGCTTCGATTTTTCCAGTCGATCATGCATCCAGTCATTCAAGTCTCCGCAATCCGGAAGACCTACGGCTCTACGGTGGCGGTCGACGATGTATCGTTTGAGGTTAAAGACGGTGAGATCTTTGGATTAATCGGGCCCAACGGCGCGGGAAAGACCACAACGATGGAGTGCATCGAGGGTCTGCGAAAACGCGACCGGGGCACCATATCGGTGCTGGGTCTTGATCCCTTTAACGACGTTTACAAGTGCAGGAGCGAATTGGTGTTCAGCTGCAGCAGGCACAGCTGCAGAAGCGCATCAAAGTGTGGGAAGCGCTAGACCTCTGGGCATCCCTTTACCACCGAAATGCGATCGACGGCGAACGTTTGCTCGAACAGCTTGGCCTTATCGGCAAGCGGAATGCCTGGTTTATGACCCTGTCGGGCGGCCAGAAGCAGCGATTGTTCATTGCCCTGGCGCTGATTAACGATCCGGAACTGGTGTTTCTCGACGAGTTAACCACGGGGCTGGACCCCCAGGCGCGGCGCGCCATCTGGGATTTGGTGCGCGGAATCCGCGAGCGCGGCAAGACGGTTCTCCTGACTACACATCTCATGGAGGAAGCCGAGCGGCTGTGCGATCGGGTGGCAATCATCGAACACGGACGCATCATCGACATCGACAGCCCAGAGCGTCTCGTCAAGCGGCACTGCCCTGAGCGAACTGTAGTCCTCGCCACAGACGACCGAAGCGCTGCGGAGCGTTTTCGAGCGATCCCACGAGTCGACGAAATCACGTGCAGTGGGTCGCAATTCACGATTCGGGGCAGCGGCGACGATCTTGTCACGGATGTGATTCATTGCCTATCGGAGAATCGGACACGCGTCACAGATTTCCGCACAATTCTCCCCAACCTTGAGGATGTCTTTCTCAAATTGACCGGTCACCCGATTCGCGATTGAGGCCTGATCCTATGCTGCGTGGACTCTGGAAATTAACATGGATCGAAATCAAGATATTCCTGCGCGAGCCGTTGGGGGCGATCGGGACGATCGGTATCCCGGTTCTAGTATTCCTCGTGGCGGGTCGAATGATCGGCCGCAGAGCTGCACTCATCTCACCTGCGGCGAGTAGTTTCATCGGCGTCGGGCTACCGGTGCTCGCTTCAGTCCTGATCGTCATTGGTGCCGTGCTGTCGCTGGTCACCATCATTTCGATCTACCGCGAGGGGGGCATTCTCAAACGACTCCGCGCCACTCCGCTGCGCCCCCAGACGATTCTCACCGCCCACGTGATAGTAAAGTTGCTGCTCAGTGCGGCCACACTGGTTTTGATGGTGGCGGCGGGCAAACGCTACTATCCGGTTGGCATTCATGCCCCCTTGGCGGGGTTCACGATGGCGCTTCTGATAAGCACCTGCAGTATTTTGTCGATCGGCTTTCTCATCGCCAGCCTTGTTCCCACGGCGCGTTTTGCGCAGCCGATTGGCGCCGTCATCATGTATCCGATGATGGCGGTTTCGGGACTTTTCGCGCCGGTTGAATCGCTACCGCTAGCGGCTCAAGCTGTGGCCAAGGTTTTGCCGCTAACCTACGCGGTGTCACTGCTCGAAGGGATTTGGAAGGGCGACGCTTGGTGGGCGCACGCGCACGACCTGACAGCATTGGCTCTGACGTTTATCGTGTGCACGGCGCTCTCGGCGAAGGTGTTTCGCTGGGAGTAGCCAGTAATTTTCGAAGCCGTCGAAATCTTCTTCAACGCCAAGGCGGCAACCCGGAAGTTATTCCGGGCCAGAAGTCCGCTTAATGCGGCAATCTCCGAATCATCAGCAATCCAGAAGTGGCCCGCTACACCACCTCAGCCATCGGCCGTCGGTGGAATTTTCGGATCAATGTCCCTTTGCCGACACCATCCTCGCGCCGATCCTCCCGATGATCTGCGGCTCATGCTCGCCAGGCCGAGCCTTCCAACGTTTAAGACCAAGCTGCTGACCCGCGATTTTCTCCTTGACACCCATGACTATTGTGCAGTAACTTAACGTTGTTAACTTATCATCGTTAACTAAGGAACCATCGTTATGGGAGTCAAGGAAAGACGCAAGCGTGAAAAGTCGGAGACCCGCGACAAGATCCTCGATGCCGCGCGGGAGCTGTTCTTGGCCGAGGGCTATGATGGTGTCTCCATGCGCCGGGTGGCGGAGAAGATCGAGTACTCGCCCACCGCCATCTACGTCCATTTTGCCGATAAACAGGAGCTATTCCACGAACTCTGTCAGCAGGATTATGCCCGCCTGGCGGAGGTCTTTCAGACTTCGGCAATGTCGTCTGATCCCATCGAGCGCCTCAAGCAGATCGGAGGCACCTACACCGAGTTCGGCGTGCGCTATCCCAACCATTACGAGTTCATGTTCATGACGACTCATCCGCCGCACGAGCCGAACGAGGAAGACCGCGAGATCATGGGCAACCCCGAGGTGGACGCCTACGCGTTTTTGAAGTGGGCAGTGCAGCAGGCCATCGACGCCGGTTGTTTTCGCGCCGAGCTCCAGGATGCGGAGCTGGTTTCCCAAACGCTGTGGGCGGGCGTACATGGCGTGATCGCGCTGCACATTGCCAAGGACTGCGATACGTGGGTCGATTGGCGTCCGCTGCAGCAGCGAGCCGAGCAGATGCTCGACGTAATTCTGCGTGGACTGGTGCGTCAATCGGCTGAGGTGAAATAGTTATGCCTCCTCTGGCACAACGAAACCTTTTCCACGACAAAGTCCGGCTCGCGGTCACACTAACAGGAATTGTGTTCGCGGTGGTGCTGATCGTGGTGGAGCTGGGATTGTTTGTCGGGTTCACTGTGACAACGTCAGGGCTGATCGACCACTCGGGCGCCGATCTGTGGATAACGTCGAAGAACGTGCCTTACGTGGAACAGGGAGTGTCGTTCAGCGAGCGCAAGCTGAATCAAGTGCGAGCGGTACCCGGCGTTGCCGACGCGCAAAAGCTCATCGCCCACTGGACGCAATGGAAACGGCATGACGGGGGCGAAGACTCGGTACAGATTGTCGGGTTCAATGTGGACGACGCGATGGAGCGGCCGTGGAACGTGGTTGAGGGAAGGGTGGAAGACTTGAAGTCCCCGGACGCGATCATCCTGGACGAACTGTACAAAAAGAAGCTTGGCGTCACGCAGGTTGGCGAGGTTTTTGAAATTGGAGGTCATCGCGCCCGGGTGGTGGGTTTCACGCGCGGAATCCGGTCGTTCACGACTTCTCCCTATGTTTTCACAACCTTCAAGAACGCGCAGAGCTACACGGGTATACGTGAGGACCAGACGCTATTCATATTGGTGAAACTGGCGCCGGGAACGAATGTAGACCGGGCGCGGCGTGAGCTACTTGATCGAGTCAAAGATGTCGAAGTCTTCACGACCGAAGAATTCAGCCGCATGACGCGCTTCTACTGGATGTTCACGACCGGCGCCGGCGTGGCCGTGCTGATTGCCGCCGCGCTGGGTCTCGTGGTCGGATTCGTCGTGGTCGCACAGACCATCTATGCCACCACCATGGACCACGTGCGCGAGTTTGGAACGCTGAAGGCGATGGGCGCTCCCAACAGCTACGTCTACAAGGTCATCATGAAGCAGGCCGCCATCAGCGCAGTTATAGGTTACGTCCTGGGAATGATCGTCAGTGTGTTCGTGGTGCATGCCAGTCAGGCAGGTGGCGCAGCGATCCTGATGCCCATGCCGATGGCAGTGGGAATGTTCTTTCTGACGCTGGGGATGTGTATTGGAGCGGCGCTGGTTTCGATCAACAAAGTGACACATATCGATCCGGCTATGGTGTTCAAAGGCTGATCCTCGGAGGTCGGCCGCAGCGTTGAAGGAGGGATTGTGACTCGCGAAGCCAGAATGATGTCCGGGATCATCCTCATTACGGTTCCTACGATCCAATACGGTGGATATTTTCTCCTCACCTCGTTGCTGAACAAGGGCAGCGGCTACATGGACAACCCGCTACGCCAGAACTTCTTCCGCGCGGGGCATGCTCACGCCGGAGTGATCGTGATTCTTTCCCTGATTTGCCAAATGCTGGCAGACGGAGCAGTTCTTCCCACTCCCCTGCTCTGGCTGGTTCGAATCGGAGTGCCTCTCTCCGCGATTCTGATTTCGTCAGGGTTCTTTTTCTCGGTGCTGCGACTGGACGCGACCCAAGCCAGCGGAGCCGTCTCTCTGATCTACGCCGGAGCACTCATTCTCGCAGTAGGAGTCGTCACCCTCAGCATTGGGCTGTTGCGGTCTCTGCAACCAAGTTAAGAACGTCGTAGTTTTGCCAAGGAGTATGACGGATGGCAATGGAACGGGAACGCGCAATCACAGTTCGCCAGCTCACCAAGACCTACGCCGAGGGCAGCGCCGGAACATTGGCCCTGCGCGGAGTTGACCTCGATGTCCACCACGGAGAATTGCTCATGCTGATGGGGCCGTCGGGAAGCGGCAAGACCACACTGCTTTCAATCATGGGCTGCATCCTCACCGCGAGTTCGGGAAGTGTGCGGATCGCGGGAAAAGAAGTTACCGAGCTGACGGAAAAGCAGTTGCCCGCCATTCGCCTGGAGCACATCGGCTTCGTGTTCCAGGGATTCAATCTGTTCCCCACCTTGACCGCCAGCGAGAACGTGGAACTGATGCTCGACCTGAAAGGAATGGCCGCGAGATCTGCAAAAAAGCGGGCGGCGGAATTGCTGGATCAGGTTGGCCTGGGCGGGAAGCACGACAGCTTTCCCTCCGACTTGAGCGGAGGACAGAAGCAGCGCGTGGCGATTGCCCGTGCGCTGGCGGGAGACCCTGGAATCATCCTGGCCGATGAACCGACCGCGGCCCTCGATTCCCACACGGGCAAGAACGTGATGGAAATGATGGGAGAACTGGCGCACAAACGAGACCGCGCGGTGGTGATCGTCACGCACGATTCGCGCGTGCTGGGTTTTGCCGACCGCATCGTGAAGATCGAGGACGGAGCCATTGCCGGAAACTCCGTCCCGGCACCGGCAGAAATGCCTGCCAGTCTTCCAGCGCGCAGCCTTCCAGTACACGGCATGATGGGAGCACCTTGAGAGGCAACTTTATGAATTGTCATCAGTCAGCGCACTGCTGGGACCTAGAGGCTGGTTTCTCGATGGAACGAATCCTAGGTAGGACGAAGCTGGATAGGACCAGGAAAGACCGGACTAAAGAAGATCGGACCAAGCTAGCTCGACCCGAGAAAGACAGGACTAAAAGAGTGGACTACGCGATGCCCGCCGATTTCTGCAGGGTATTTGACGATCACCTGGATGACTTATACACGCTCTCATTCTTGTTAACGGCAGATCGCGACAAAGCCGACCAATGCTTCGTTTCAGGTTTGGAAGATTGTCTTCAAGGGAACACGGTATTTCGAGAATGGGCGCAATCCTGGGCAAAACGGACGGTCATTAAGAATGCGATTCGACTGATCTCGCCTTCAACGATCGCGCCTATAACAACCTCGGCTTTGGGGAACGAAACAGCGACAGCGACCGGCATCCCGGAATCGCTTTCGGAAGTGGGCACTCCAGCTGCCGCGATAACGAGTCTGCAGCCATTTGACCGTTTTGTATTTGTCTTGTCGGTACTGGAGAAATACTCCGACAGGGAGTGTTCGATGCTTTTGGACTGCCCGGTCGACAAAATAATCGATGCTCGAATGCGGGCCTTGCAGCGGCTCGCCAGTGTGAGTGGCCCGAAGGACCCGGCGAAGCCTGCGTTGACATTAGGCGCCGCCTAGCAGTTCAAAGAACGAGACATCTGCAGTTTCCCAGGAATTGAAGACAGTTTTACGGAGAAGTGTTATGAGCAACAATCTTTCAAACCAGAGTTTCACGAAAAACCGCACCGCTTGGTTAATCGGGCTGGCTGCATTTTTGTTGACTGCGTCGCTGGCGCTTTCCTTCCGCCGTGTGCACGACAACTCTGCCGCGGCCATCGCGGCGCCCGCCATCCAGAGTCCAGCTCTGGTCGCCGGTCCCGGACGCGTGGAACCGTACTCGGAAGACATCAAGATCGGTTCCGAGCTGAGCGGGCGGCTGAAATCTGTTTTCGTCGAGGAAGGAGACGCGATCCATCGCGGCCAGGTTCTCGCTGAGTTGGAGAACGCCGACTACCGAGCGCAGGTCGAATCGGCAAAGGCTAGCGTGGAGGCCAAAGAAGCGACCCAGCGCAAGGTGATCAACGGTGCTCGGCGGCAAGAGCGCGATGAAGCGTGGTCTTCTGTGAACGAGGCCAAGGCGGTGACGGAGAACGCGCAATCCGAATGGCGTCGCCGTCAGCAACTTTTTGCGGCTGGTGTAGTTTCCCGTGAAGAGCTGGATCGTTACGCGCGCGAAGCCGATGTCGCCAATGCGAAGTATCAAGCTGCCGTCGAGCAACATTCTCTGGTCGACGATCACGCCCGCGAAGAAGACCGCTCGCTGGCAGCGGCCGACTTGCAGCTGGCGAAGTCACAGCTTGAAGAAGCGCAAGCGCGATACGAGAAGACTTTCATCCGCTCGCCGATCGATGGCAGCGTGCTGCGCAAGCATCATCGCAGCGGCGAGAGCGTCTCGAATTCCTCCACCGTTCCCGATCCCATCCTAACAATCGGCGACCGGAAAACGTTGCGCGTGCGTGTCGATGTGGACGAAACCGACGTCGGCAAGGTACGGATCGGGCAAAAAGCCTTCGTAACTGCCGACGCTTTCGGGAAGCAGAAGTTCTGGGGACTAGTCGTGCGCGTCGGCCAGCAACTGGGACCAAAGAACGTTCGTACCGACGAGCCGACGGAAAGAGTGGATACGAAGATTCTTGAGACGCTGGTCGAACTCGATCCGGGCACGCAATTGCCCGACGGCCTGCGTGTGGACGCCTTCATCGTCCCCGATGGTGGCCGAGTGGCAAAGGCTCAGCCGGGGCGCTTCTAGATTTCCGTCATTGCGCAGGGGTTGATTTATTCGAGGGACTGGCTCCCGGCGGAGGCTCCAAGTTGGTTTCTGCGTACTCCGAATGCCGATCTAGAATCTTCTCACAACTACGACGGATGCCCTGTGGAAGTGGCCGTACCCGGCATCTCGACTCGGGCCGCTTGGCGATAACGCCTGGGAGGTCGGCAAGCGAGAAGTAATCGCGGCCCCCGGGTTCCTGGAGGATGAATCATCTCCCAGCGTGCTTCAGCGCACGCTCGCGGTCCCGAAGCCGACTTCTGGCCAGAATAACCTCTGGTATTACCCCTCACCTGCGAGAAGCAGGCCGTGGGGCAACATGAAATTCGCGCCGAAGGCCTACACGAGAACCCGGTGTAGCTTAGAGGGCGAGGTCGCCCTGATGCGGTACTGGCGCATGCAAAGCGCTTAGCAAATGTGGATTTTGCGGGTGATGAAAAAGGGGCAGGTCCTGTCCTGCCCCTCCGCGAATTACTGACGTGAGGCAGTTCTGACGCTTGCTGTGCGGACCTCAGAGCCTCCCGGCTGGCCCGTTGACAGCGACACCTGAATGGTCCGAACCTGCGAAGCAAGCTGCGAGATCTGCTCCTGCTGCGCTGCATTCTGAGTCTGCGCCGCCCGGATCTCCGCCTGCTGAGCACGAATTAGCTTTTGCTGGTGGCGGATCAGCGCCTGCTGCTCTTTGGTAGCTTCGATCAGCAGTGCCGTCAGCCGACTGTAATCCACTCCGCGAGCATCTTTTCCGTTCGCTTCATAGGTGACTAGTTCCGGAACAACTGCACCCACTTCCTCGGCAATGACGCCCACTTCGTGCTGTCCATTCGCCTTCAGTTCATAGGAGACACCTCGGAGCCGCTCCACTTTCTCCAAGGCACCGTGCAGGGTTTGAATGTTGGTCTTCCAGCGGCGGGAGCTGTAGGTGGCCCAACCGTCGGCAATGGAGGGGCCAAACCCCCGGCCCAGGGTTAGCAGGTTCGTGGGTTCGGTCGTTCCGATGCCGACTCTAGCGGTGGCGGCGGCGCCGTTGACCCCGGCAACACTGCCTAGAACCACAGCGTTGCTCGCGGTCACCATGGCGTTGGCACCGATGGCGGTTGCGTTTTGGACATCCTCTCCCGCGCTGCAGTTGAAGCCCACGCACGTTAACTCGCTGCCATTGCTGGCTTCGAGCGCGTCCACGCCGATGGCCGTGTTTTCGACACCGGTGGTGAGGTTGAAGAGCGCGTTCGTCCCGAAGGCGGCGTTGTCGTTGCCACTGCTGTTGTTGACGAGCGCCGCTTGCCCGTAGGCATTGTTGGCAGATCCCGAAGTGTTCTTCGCCAGCGCACCGGCCCCCGTTGCAGTGTTATCGGTGCCCGTCGTCGTGGAGTTCCCGGCGAAGCCGTCGAACGCGTTCCCTTTCGAGCCGTTGCCTAATGCGAAAACACCGCCTCCTAGGTTGAAGCTGGTCGCGGCGTTGATCGAGCCATCGACATCAAGCGTGGCGGCTGGAGATGTTGTCCCAACCCCAATATCACCCGCTGTACTCTGAAACAGCGTGGAGTTGCCCAGCTTGGTTTTGCTCAGCCACAGCGGAACGTAGTTCGTCGTGCCACCCCCGCTAAATGCCGGACGAGCACCCCGAGCGCTGGCATCGTCCGCAACCTGCGCCTGGCTCAGCAAACCGAACAGCAGCATCATCAGTGTTGAAAGTACTACCACGCGAACCTGTCTCATAGATTCTCCTTTTCACCTTAGTTTTTCTTGAGCGCCGTTGCTGGGATAGCGAACCTTGATGTTTGCTTGCTCCTGCGCCGCCATCTTTCAAACCCGGCCTCTATTGAGTAACGCGAAGAACTAACGACAAAAGGTCCACATTTCTCTAACGAAGGTCTGGGGAAGGTTCTGATTTCCTGGACCAGAACGGTGCAAATGGCCGAAAACAAAGATGCAAACTGCGTTTGATTCGTATCAAATTGGGTATATACTTTCTCGGCCAGAGAGCGCTTTCCTGGAGAGACTTGGAAACGTTCGCGAACTGCTTTCGAATCCCACCTCGCTTTCATATTTTCTATTTGTCCGAGTTCGAGTAGTTGGGACTGCGGTGCCCATTGATACCCCGACATTCCGCTATCGCGCGTCACTGTCCTTATGGATGAGCCAAGAGATGTAGCCACCCTCCTGGGTGAACTCAATCTCACGGACAAGGCAGCGGCCGAATTGGTCGTGCAGCTCTATTCTGAGCTGCGCGGTCTTGCGTCCAGTTATCTGCGGCGCGAGCGCAGCGATCACACCTTGCAAACAACCGCCCTTGTGCATGAAGCCTATCTTCGATTAGTCGGTCAGAGAGAAGTTCGCTGGAAAAACCGTGAGCAGTTCATGGGCGTCGCTGCACAATTGATGCGCCGGATCCTGGTCGACTACAGCCGTTCGCATGGCGCCAAGAAGCGCGGCAAAGATTTTGAAAAGGTCTTTCTGGAAGAAGCAGAAGTCATTTCCCAGGGGAGATCGGCCGATGTCATTCAATTGGATGAAGCTCTCACCCGGCTCGCCGAATTCGATCTGCAGCAGGCCCAACTGGTGGAGTTGCGCTTCTTTGGCGGGTTGAGCGTTGAAGAGGCTGGTCAGGTGCTGGGAATTTCACGTACCACGGTGAAGCGCAATTGGAACCTGTCCAAAGCTTGGCTGGCGCGTGAACTGCGCCGAGGCGAACGGTAGATGCCTGAAAAATGGGACCAGGTAAAGGAGCTGTTCGGGTTGGCCCTGGAACGCGATCCAGCGGAGAGAACCGATTTCCTGCGTCTGGCCTGCGCCGGCGACGAATCCCTGCGCAGCGAGGTGGAATCGCTGCTGTCGAGCTTCGACGGGGCGTCCACATTTCTTGAAGATTGTCCCGCCGCCAATCTGTTCTCGGCGCAATCACGTGCGATTGCTGGAAAGAGGATCGGGCCTTACCGCATCCTCCGCGAGATCGGGCACGGCGGTATGGCGGTGGTATATTTGGGCGCGCGTGATGACCAGAACTATCGCAAGCAAGTTGCGATCAAAATGGTCAAGCCCGGAATCGACACCGAACAAATCCTGCAGCGCTTCCGCAACGAGCGGCAAACGCTCGCGGCGCTGGACCATTCCAACATCGTGAAGCTCCTCGACGGCGGCAGCAGTGAAGAGGGCTCGCCTTATCTGGTCATGGAATATGTGGAGGGCCTTCCCATTAACCAGTATTGCGATCTTCACCAGCTCTCCATCGACGACCGGCTGCGGCTTTTTCGCCAGGTTTGTTCCGCAGTCCAGTACGCACACGAAAATCTGGTGATCCATCGTGATCTCAAGCCAGGGAATATCCTGATCGCAAAAGGTGGCGTGCCCAGACTGCTGGATTTTGGCATCGCCAAACTGCTGAATCCCGAATGTTTCCAAACGCCACTGCTCACGGGAACGGGCTGGCGTCCGATGACCCCGGAATACGCGAGCCCCGAGCAGATCCGCGGAGGCGCCGTCACGACCTCAACCGACGTCTATTCGCTGGGAGTGCTGCTTTTCGAATTGCTGAGTGGCCATCGGCCATATCCTGCTGCGGGCCAGTCCCTCCTGGAAATGGAGCGTCTGGTTTGCGAAACCGAGCCCGAAAGGCCGAGCGCGGTAATTGACAGGACGGACGAAAAGATTTCGGACGATGGCAATACGCGAACTGCCATTACTCCCGAGTCGGTGAGCACGCAGCGCGGATTGCAACCGGCTGAATTGCGGCGCCGGCTGCGTGGCGATCTTGACACCATCGTGATGAAGACGCTCGAGAAAGATCCCAGCCGACGGTACGCGACCGCATCGGAGTTGTCGGCGGACATTGGCAGATATCTATCCCACGAGCCCGTACTGGCCCGTCCCGCCAGTGCCGGCTATCGATCCCGGAAATATGCCCGTCGTCATCCGGTAGGCGTCACCATCGCCGCTGGATTGGTGTTGCTGCTGGCCGGGTTTGTGGCGACACAATCGTTCGAGTTGCGGCGCATCACGCGGGAGCGCGATCGAGCCAACCGGGTCACGGAATTCATGGAGGGGATGTTCAAGGTCTCGAACCCGAGCGAAGCTCGCGGCAATACTATCACCGCCCGGGAAGTGTTGGATAAAGCGTCAAAGGACATCGACACCGGGCTGTCTCACGACCCCGAACTTCAGGCGCAGATGATGCAGGTCATGGGCGATGTATATCGGGGACTCGGCCTCTTTCCTCGCGCGCAAGTGCTTTATCAGCGCTCCGCGGATATCCAGCGCCGCGTCCTGGGGCCGGAGAATGCCGAAACTCTGCGGTCCGTCGACGGCTTGGCCTGGGTACTAAACCAGCAAGGTCACTCGGCTGAGGCAGAGAAGTTACAGTGGCAGACGGTTGAGATCCGGAGACGCGTTTTTGGTTCGCAGAATCCCGACACTCTGAAGTCGATGAGCAACCTTGGTTGGACACTGGATCGCGAAGGGCATTATGCCGAGGCCGAGAAATTGGATCGCGAGGTAATCGACATCCGCCGAAGCTTTCTCAAGACAGAAAGCCAGGAGACGCTGGCGACGATAAGCAATCTGGCATCCACCCTGACCCACGAAGGCCGTTACGCCGAGGCAGAGAGATTGAAGCGGGAGACGCTAGATCTTAGGCGCCGTATCCTGGGACCAGAACACCCCGATACGCTGCTGGCGATGAATAACCTGGCAGCCACTCTTGAACGCGAAGGCCACTACGCCGAAGCGGAGAAGTTGCAGCGGGAGACGCTGGATCTTGAGCGGCGCGTTCTCGGGCCGGAACACCCGGATACCCTCAGGTCCATGAACAATCTCGGAAAAACGCTGGTCAACGAAGGCCGCCTCGCCGAAGCGGAGCAACTGCAGCGGCAAGTGCTCGCCATCAAGCAACGTGTCCTCGGTCCGGAACACCGGGATACGTTGTGGGCGATGAACAGTCTGGCTTGGACGCTTCAGGCGGAGGGCCATCTTGCCGAAGCAGAAAAATTGCAGCGGCAGACGCTTGAGATTCAGCGCCGCGTCCAGGGCCCCGAGAGCGAGAATGCTCTTTCCGACACCATCGACTTTGCCACCACTCTTCGAAAGGAGGGCCGCTACTCCGAGGCAGAAAAGGCCGAGCGACCAACGCTGGCTACGATGCGGCGTGTCCTTGGACCTGAACATCCCGTTACACTCCTGTCAACCGACGAACTGGCGCAGACCTTAGGGAAAGAAGGCCATCTCGACGAGGCAGAAAAATTGGAACGGGAGGCGATCGACGCGATGCGCCGCGTCCTCGGTCCAGAGCACCCCGACACTGCAGGTGCGGCTTACGATCTCTCTGTTATCCTGGCGCACGCGGGACGCGGTGATGAGGCAATCTCGGTGCTGCGCGAAGCCATCGACCACGGGCTGAACCCGGTGACCGATCGCGCGATGGCAACCGATCCCGATCTCAAGTCGCTGCGCAAGGACCCGCATTTTGCCGAGCTAGTGTCCCATGCCCAGCAGCGCGCTGCAGCAACAGCGCACCACGAATAAAAATCGTACCTCGGGGGCGCAAAAGGGTTGAGAAATCGGAACCCACACGCGCAAAGAGCTTCGAACTCATAGCCCGAAGGGCAGGCGGCGCGCGACAAGCAATCGTGGGCGCATCCCGGGCGTGGAGTCGGCTATGTTGTCCAGAAACGGGCTTGGGGACATCAATAGCGATCTCCCAGAAGACGACTTCTGGCTAACGCCGTCGGAGTCCTCGCCAAAACCGTGGTTTCCGGTTTTGCCGTGATCCAACCGGATTCCGCCTCAATGTCGGTGAGTGAGTTGGCGATTTGTCATACTTTCAGAAACTAAGCCGACCGAAATCAACGACGACTGAAAAATGTGCGGTGATCAAGACCGGTCTGCGGCCCTTGGTCTGACTTCGCAAAGGTTCCATGGATCTTTGCGGTGTGACTGGAGTCACTGAGTTCGTCGGCCGGCTGAACTAAATAGGTACATGTCGTTCCCCGAAGAGCCTTTTCCTTCACCTGTTGCTGGCCCTCCGCCGAATCGACCAGGAGGCTGGTCATGGCATCGCAATCATTCGCGATTGAGTCAACCATTCCTCAGGCAGAAGATGAATGGATCCGGCAGTCCTGGGGATTCTACGTATGCCCCGTCTGCAAGCAAGGTCTGGAACCGGTGCATGAGGGGCTTTCCTGCCGTGTCTGTGCGAGAACCTACCCCATCCTGAGCGGGATTCCCGACTTCATCGTGGTCAACCTCGAAGAGAGCAGGAACTTTTCCCTGCACATGGTCGGGAAGAGGGACTCTGACGTTCTGCTTAACTTCGCGGCATCCGTCTACGAAACCTGCGTGTATCCGGTCGTGTGCAACCTCTATGGCGGATGGCACAGCACGTCCCTGAAACAGCTGGCACATGACGTCTCTGACATCGTAGGATCGCAGGACGGTCTCATCCTGGATGTGGCCTGCGGGCCGGGAACCTACGGGCGCCGCATTGCTTCTGAATCAAGGACCGTTCTTGGCATTGATATCTGCATGAGCATGCTGCGGCGGGGCACCCGTTATGTCGAAAGGGGACATATTCCCAACGTTCACTTCGCCCGTGCTACGGTGGAGGCACTGCCGTTTCGGGCTGGCCTGTTCGACGCCGCCATCTGTGCAGGATCGCTGAACCACTTCTCCGATACGGTCCTCGCATTGCGCGAGATCAACCGCACCATGAAAGTCGGAGCGCCGCTGGCGGTGATGTGTTTTGCCGCCGGCAGCCAGGGCCTTTTCAAACACAAATCGATACGGGACCGCGCGGAGAAACGCGGCGGTCACATCGACAGTGTCGCTGATCTCGAGCGCTATGTGGCCGAAGCAGGTTTTGAGGACTTTCGCCCGCACGCCTACGGTTCTGTCCTGGTATTCAGTGCCCGCAAAGGGCCGGCAGAGCACTAGTCCATCAACTTATGGATTCAATTGCCGGAGGGTCTGTTAGGAGGACAGATTATGCAAAGTTCTATCGCTCTTGAGCAACCGCAGACGCAGGGAGTGCGATATAAGGCGGCAAGCCCTTCGCCGAGAGATTCGCGTTCGTGGTTCTGGCTGGCGGTCGCGGTAGCTCTGCTGGTGTTCGCAAACGGGGTGGATAGCATCCCCTTGACGGCATGGCTCGCGCCGTTGTTCCTGCTCCGTTTTGTCCGCACGCAGGGTCTCAAGGTCGGGCTGCCGGTGGCGTAT
>JBELAC010000068.1:0-19287 GCA_049509215.1 Terriglobales bacterium | reverse complement strand
AACATAAAGCAGGGCCTGACCTGGTTCTGGCAGATTGAACACAACGGCTCTTGGTATTGGGAAATCTCCAATGTTTCGGCTCGCGATAACAATGCCGACGACGTCTACGCATACCTCGGTGGTCCCGACGACCTGCACTCCGCCGCCTGGAAGCAATTGAAGCCCGGCGAAACCTACCAGACTGTCCCGGTCGCCGTTGGATGCGTGCACGGCGGGTTCAGCGAAGCAGTAGAAGCATTGACACGCTACCGGCGCGCGGCTTGCGCAAGACCGCACAAAGACAATTCGCGATGCTCCGTGATTTTCAACGACTACATGAATTGCCTGTGGGGCGATCCCACCGAAGCGACCGAGTTGCCGATGATCGCCGCCGCGGCAAGGGCGGGATGTGAATACTACGTAATCGATGCCGGATGGTATGCAGAACTACGTGAAGACTGGAGTCAGACCCTCGGTACATGGCAGGCATCCGCCACACGATTCCCGCACGGGCTGAAGTTCCTGCTCGACCAGATTCGGCAGGCCGGAATGGTTCCAGGACTATGGCTCGAGCCAGAGGTCGTGGGACCCAAATCCCCGCTCGCGAAAAAACCGGATAACTGGTTCTTCGTACGCCACGGAAAAAGGGTATTGAAGAATTCGCGCTTCCTGCTGGACTTCAGGAACCCAGAGGTGCGGGCGTACCTCGATCAGGTCATCGAAAGAGTGGTGAACGATTACGGCGCCGGCTACATCAAGATGGACTACAACGTCGATTCGCTGCAAGGAACCGAGATCAACGCGGACAGTTTCGGACAGGGCTTGCTCGAGCATAACCGTGCCCACCTAGCCTGGTTGGACGGAATCCTGAGCCGATACCCCGACCTCACTATTGAAAACTGCGGCAGCGGGGGCGGACGCATGGACTACGCAATGCTCAGCCGTCTCCAGTTACAGTCCATGACCGACCAGGAAGATTACCTGAAGCTCCCGGCAATCCTGGTCGGCGCGTCCGCGGCAGTTTTGCCTGAACAACTGGCGATCTGGTGTTACCCGCTGGCAAGTGCTGATGCCGATCAAGCCAGCTTCAACATGGTCACGGGGATGATGTGCCGCATCCACCAGAGCGGCAAACTCGACTCACTTTCCCCCCAAGCTTGGAAGCAGGTGACGGAAGGTATCCGGGTTTACAAGGATGTTCTCCGTAAACACATTCCTGCGGCGGTCCCCTTTTATCCGCTTGGTACGTCCGACGTCACCGATTTCAAGTCGCCAATTGCTTTAGGAATGCGCTCTCCGCAACAGAACTTGCTCGCAGTCTGGAGAATCGACGGACCCGAGACGGTGCAGATACCGTGGGCATCCGGAGACGCGAAAATTCTGTACCCCACTGACCTCGGCATCAAGATCAGGACTACAGAGGAATCATTGCACGTTGAGTTCCCGAGAACCCGCATGGCTTGCCTGGTCTTGGGATGACCTCTTTAGGCGGGCAGGCCTTCGAGGAATGTTCAACTGCCCTGTGCCCGCTTGCCCCACCTTACCGGGAACTATTGGATACTGTTGGATGTTGAGCCTTACGTCACTGTGTACGGTGGTTTCGACGATGCCTGGTCTGCTGCGCAACTGGTCGAATATGCCAACGGCCCGGTTACTACGCCGACTCATGTAAGTGCAGGGCAGCTGACTGCCCGAGCAAAATGTGGTGCGGGCGGAGGGACTTGAACCCTCATGGGCCGTTTAAGCCCTGCGGATTTTCATACCGTCTACGGCTTTCGCCGCCCAGACATGACGCTTTTGAAGGCCTCACGTCAGGTTTGCGGTCTGGACTATCCCTTCACCCTCTCCCGGAAGAGCCGGGGGCTTAGGTGCTGCCCGTCTAGTCTCTACACCTTCCCGGCTGGTGTCCCTCCGGGCTTGGCTCGGGATTGCCATTTGAGGTTTCCCCGAATTTGAGCAGTTCTACGTCGCCGGTTTCCCAGGCGAGCACTCAAGTTTTCCTTAAGTCCGCTGCGTATGCCATTCCGCCACGCCCGCGCGCGGCTGTCTTACTTCAGCAATCTTATGATAGGGCACGTTGCCCGAATTTACACATCCGTTTCCTGCTCCGCAGGTTTCGGTAGCGCTTGAGTGTGTTGGATGGCTTTCTTGCCTTTCTTGTTTTTCTTGGGCCGCATGACGTTGATCGCAGCGGTGTCGAGCGAGGTCTTGATGTGCGCCGCGTAGTATTTCTCGATCATCTCGACGCTAGTGCGTCAGTTTTTGGCGATTTGGTAGATGTCGGCACCCTCCATCAGGCGCAGGCAGATGTAAGTATGCCGCAGACTGTAGGCGGTACGGGGTCGGCCTTCGCGGTCAAAGCGAAGATTCTGTTCGTCGAGGATGGTTTTGAAAAGCTCGCGCTGCCACTTGCGAAAAAGGAGATCGGTGGTTTTTAAGTCCGCTGCGTCTGCTAGTTTCGCCATCCGGGCGCTGGTGGAGTCAATATAAATGAATCAAAGCGCGCACGTATGGCGAGAGGCTGTAAAACTCTATCAGCGGGGTGCCTCGCGTGCAACTTTTCGGGGGTTTTGGGGTTCCATATACTTAGAGCTTGATCGTCGGGAGGACATCTTGCACGAATCGCGTTTTTCCTTTCCAGCAGCTTCTTCCGGTTTTGCCGGGAAGACTGCCCTAATGTTTCTGCTGTTCATTACTTGGTCAGCCGCGGCTCTGGCGCAGAGCGGAGCGATGTCTCCGAATCAGGGTGAATCTGACGGCGTCAGCGTTGGCGGCAAGTGGCTGGAGTTCAGCTCCGCCGATAAGATGACCGGCGCAAAGAATGTTCGTTTCGAGCTGCAGTCGAACAATTATTTCCGCGAAGACACGAATTACAAGCCGAGAGTGAACTTAATCTGCAGTGGTGGCAAACTCCGGCTGGCGGAGTTTAATCCAGGCATGAAGCTGCCTCCCCCGAACCGGATTATCTTTGGACAGCCAGAGCTGGAGGTTCGGGTCCGGATCGATGACTACAATGGCTTCAAGCACTGGAGATGGCTGCGCGGGCGATACCTGTCGATGGACAAAGATACGACTCGCGGACTCATGAGCGGGCAGGTATTCAATATCGAACTGCCCACGTTCAGAAGCCGTGAAATAGCCGAGTTTTCTCCCGCAGGACTGGACTTCGGCCGCGTGCGCGAGGCATGCGATCTGAAGCCGAAAAAACCGAGCAAAGACTGACCGGGAAGTAGAGACCGTTGGGAGCGGGGAGGCACTTCGCCTCCCCGTTTCCATTTATTTATCAATGATTTGCAGGCCATTGTCGAGACGTTTTCTCTCACACCACCCTGTGACTTGCGGCACTGCTTATGGGGTTTCCCAAAGCGCAAGATAAGCAGTAATCGCAAGTTCGGGGGTCTCTGATGAAAAAAGTTCTCATCCTCGGAGCCGCAGGCCGCGACTTCCATAATTTCAACGTCGTCTTCCGTGACAACCTGGATTATCAGGTGGTGGCCTTCACAGCCACCCAGATCCCCGACATCGCGGGCCGGCTGTATCCGCGCGAACTGGCCGGGCGGCTCTATCCCGAAGGCATCCCTATTTTCGAAGAAAAAGACCTAGAGCGGATCATTGCCGATGAGCACGTCGACACAGTCGTGTTTTCCTACAGCGACGTTTCCTATCCGACGCTGATGCACCTGGCCTCGCGCGTGGTCGCGGTGGGGGTGGACTTCTGGCTGCTGGGGACGGAACACACCCAAATCAAGTCGACGGTCCCGGTGGTATCGGTGTGCGCGGCGCGAACGGGATGCGGCAAGAGCCCAGTTTCGCGCATGGTTGCCGCCACCCTGCGCAAACAGGGTCGCAAGCCCGTGGTTATTCGCCATCCGATGCCTTACGGAAATCTGGCCGAGCAGGCTGTGCAGCGCTTCGCCACGCTCCAGGACCTCGACCTGCAGCAATGCACAATCGAGGAGTGCGAGGAGTACGAGCCACATATTCAACTCGGCACGGTGGTTTATGCCGGAGTCGACTACGAGAGAATCCTGCGCCAGGCGGAAAAAGAGGCGGACGTCATCCTGTGGGATGGAGGCAACAACGACACTCCGTTCTACGCGTCCGATCTGGAGATCGTGGTGGTTGACCCGCATCGTCCCGGCCATGAGCTCGCTTATTTTCCCGGTGAGGTAAATTTACGCCGGGCTGATGTGGTCGTGATCAACAAAGTCGACACGGCCGCCATGCACGACGTAGAAACCGTGCGCCAGAACATTAAGTTCGCCAACCCGAAAGCGAGCGTAATCGAAATGGCCTGCCGGGTATCCGTTCCTTCCCCGGAACTGATCAAAGGCAAACGTGTGCTGGTGGTCGAAGACGGGCCCACGCTCACGCACGGCGAAATGCCTTACGGCGCCGGTGTAGTGGCGGCGAGACAAGGTGACGCCGGCAAACTGGTTGATCCCCGGCCGTTCGCTGTGGGCTCCATACGCGGCACCTACGAGCGTTATGGTCATCTGACCAGCCTGCTGCCGGCGATGGGCTATAACGCGATCCAGCGGCATGAACTGGAAGAAACGATCCGGCAAACTCCATGCGATCTGGTTTTGATCGCTACCCCGATTGATCTGGCGCGGGTGATCAAGATCGACAAGCCTGCTCTGCGGGTTACGTACGAAGTGGAAGAACTCACTAAGCCGGGATTGGCCGAAAAGCTGGCCAGTCTCAAGCACAAGGAAGAACACGCACTCGTCTGATCGTGGAGGACGGGCGTTTCCCGCCCAGTCCCGAGCGGAGCCAAACCAGGCTTCCGCCCGGGACGGCAACCAGCGGCCCACCGAGGCCACAATGAGGTCACAATGAACGGGAAAGATTTCCTCTCGATTCGAGATTTTTCGCCTTCGGAGATTCAATATCTACTGATTCTCGCTCACCAGGTGAAGTCCCATGCAACCACCTATTGCGGCGCACTGAAAGGCAAGACGCTGGCGATGATCTTTGAAAAGCCGTCGCTGCGGACGCGCGTCACCTTCGACGTCGGCATTCAGCAACTTGGAGGTTTTTCGCTCTATCTATCGCCAGCGGAGATCAATCTCGGTAAACGGGAATCGATCCATGACGTAGCCAAGAATCTGGAGCGGATGGTGCAAGGGATCATGATCCGGACGTTTGCCCACGAAATCGTCGAGGAAATGGCGGAGCACGCCAGCATTCCCGTGATTAATGGCCTGACCGACTACAGCCATCCCTGCCAGGCCCTGGCTGACTACCTGACGATGTGGGAGGCAAAAGGCAACCTGGAAGGATTGAAGATCGCCTTCGTGGGAGACGGCAACAACGTTGCGCACTCGCTGATGTTCGCGGGCGCGCAATTGGGAGCTCATGTGTGGATTGCGACGCCTCCGGGATATGAACCGAAGGCCGATGCAATCCGCTGGGCCAGCGAGCGCGGCCGCGAAACGGGCGGGACATGTATGGTTACGAACGATCCGCGGGAAGCAGTATTGGCCGCCGATGTTGTTTATACCGACGTCTGGGCCAGCATGGGCCAGGAATCGGAAACAGAAAAGCGGAAAAGGATCTTCCTGCCGTATCAGGTCAATGAAACCTTGTTCGGTCACGCTCAGAGCAACGCCATTTTTCTGCATTGCCTTCCCGCGCATCGCGGCGATGAGGTAACGTCCGAGGTGATCGACTCGCCGCAGTCGCTGGTGTTCCAGCAGGCGGAAAACCGGCTGCATGCGCAAAAAGCCATCATGCTCGAGTTGATGAAGGGCGAGTTCGTAAAACTGCCCAGCCTGGTTGAATTGCGGGAACTGGCACACATGTGACGTGTAGCGCCGTCTCGCGGCTATCGAGCGGCCAACGCATTAAGGGCGAGACGCCCTTAGCGCAGCTGGCGCTGTGATGTGGGAGTAGATTGGCTGCGCTTACTTATGAAAACTATCCTCTTAGCCGTCGGCGGCAACTCCCTGATTCGGGCAGGAGAAAAAGGCACCATGGCGGAGCAGCTGTCGAATGCTCGCCGCACGGCGCGAGAGATCGTGGGACTGATCGGCGCCGGCTATCGCATCGTGCTCACGCACGGTAACGGACCGCAAGTCGGCGCCGCCCTGCTTCGATCCGAAGCTGGAGCGTCCCAGGTTCCGGGCTTGCCGCTCGATGTATGCGACGCTTCCACGCAGGGCGAGATCGGGTACATTCTCGAGCAGTCCCTGGAAGTCGAGATGCAAGCCGCCGGCATCCAGGTTCCGGTCATCAGCGTTCTAACCCAAAGCGTGATTTCGCTGGACGATCCGGCGATGACGCATCCCAACAAGCCGGTCGGCCCGTTCTATTCGCGCGAGGAAGCGCAGGAGCGCAAGCGTCAACTGGGATGGGAGATCGTCGAGGATGCGGCTCGTGGCTATCGCAGAGTCGTTCCCTCCCCTGAGCCGATCGAGATTGTCGAACTCGAAGTGATTCGCAAACTAGTGGATCACGGAGTCATGGTGATTGCCTGTGGAGGCGGCGGCATTCCGATCGCCCGCCAAAACGGGCTGCCAGTCGGCGTGGAAGCGGTGATCGACAAAGACCGCGCATCGGCGCTTCTGGCCTCGCGCCTTGGCGTAGACTTGTTCGTGATCTCGACCGATACCGACTTCGTGTACCTGGACTACAAGAAGCCATCGCAACGTCCGCTGCACGAAGTTCGGGCCGATGCCCTGGAACGCTACCTCGCGGTCGGACATTTTCCGTCTGGCAGCATGGGCCCAAAAATCGAGTCGGTATTGCGCTTTCTGCGCGAGGGAGGCAAGCAGGCAATTATCACCTCAGCCGAAAACCTGCGGCGGGCCGTAGCGGGTGAGACGGGCACGCACATCTTTCCCGACCGGACGGAACTCGAAATCGAGATGCCCACTGACATTTCACTTCCCGCTGGAGGCCGCTGACCAATGACAGAGACCATTATGACTCATCCGCTTGAGCGGTCAGGAACGCAGGCAGCAGGTGCGCGGAGCGGCCCCAAGCCGAGACACGTCATTGAGTCGCAGCAATTCACGGTTCCCCTGCTGATGGAACTTTTCGACCGCACGCGCCTCATGGAACGCGTAGTGGCGCGCGGCGGCACGCTCGACTATCAGAACCGCATCATGGCCACGCTGTTTTATGCGCCTTCGACGCGGACGCGGTTTTCTTTTGAGGCGGCCATGTTCCGGCTGGGCGGCCGCGTCTTGTCAACCGAACAGGCCAGCGCTTTTTCTTCGGAGATAAAAGAAGAGCAGGTCGAGGATTCGATTCGTATCCTCTCCGGATACAGCGACGTCATCGTGATTCGCCACCACGCCGCCGATGGCGCGAAACGCGCCGCGCAGGTCGCGACCGTGCCGGTCATCAATGCGGGCGACGGCAACGGCGGCCAACACCCAACCCAGGCCCTGCTCGACCTTTATACGATCTACCGGGAGCGTCCTATCAATGGATTAAGTGTCGCCATCATTGGCGAACTGGATCGGGGCCGCACGGCACGATCCCTGGCGTATTTACTAGCAAAGTTCGAGCGGGTGAAGATTTTCTTCGTGAGTCCTCCTGAGCTGCAGATGAGGTCCGACATCCTCGACTATCTCGAAGAGCACAACGTACACTATGAACTGGAATCGGATCTGCAGCGCGTCATCGGCGAAGTAGACGTTGTTTACCAGACGCGCATTCATCCTGAGCGCGTCCACGATCACGAGCGGGGCGATCTGCGTCGTTTTGTAATTGACTCTTCCCTCGTGCAGAGCATGAAGCCGGACGCGCTGATCATGCACCCGCTGCCCCGCACCGCCGAGCTCGACAAATCGGTGGATGACGATCCGAGAGCGCTCTATTTCCGCCAGGCGAAAAACGGCCTCTACGTGCGCATGGCACTACTGACTATGCTTCTGGAAGGAAATTAGAGGGAAAATTGCACAGGTGTCTGAAAGGATTTTATGACCGTGACCGATCACACTCTCCGCACTCATGATTTGGTGGAACTTGAGAATCAATACGGCGCCAACAATTATCGCCCGTTAGACGTTGTTATCGAACGCGCCAACGGCGTCTGGGTTTACGACGTCGAAGGTCACCGCTATCTCGATTGTCTGGCTGCGTATTCCGCCGTCAATCAGGGACATTGCCATCCCAAGATCCTGCAAACGCTCATGGAGCAGGCGCAGAAGGTGACTCTCACTTCGCGCGCATTCCGCAATGACCAGCTGCCGCTGCTCTATCAGGACCTCCATAACCTGACTGGATTTGACCGTGCGTTGCCGATGAATTCCGGAGCCGAGGCCGTGGAGACGGCGCTGAAGACTGCGCGCAAGTGGGGATACAAGGTCAAAGGCATTCCCGAGGGACAGGCTGAGATCATCGTCTGCGCGAACAATTTTCACGGCCGCACCATCTCGATCGTGAGCTTCTCCAGCGACGAGCAATATCGCGACGGGTTCGGCCCGTTCACACCCGGCTTCAAGACGATCCCGTTCGGCGATGCGCAGGCGCTGCGTGAAGCGATCACGCCTCACACTTGCGCCTTCCTGGTTGAGCCGATCCAGGGCGAGGCTGGAGTGGTGATCCCTCCTGCGGGCTATCTGAAAGAGGCTGCCGAAATCTGCAAGCAAAATCATGTCCTGTTGATGGTGGATGAAATCCAGTCAGGTCTCGGACGCACCGGGAAGCTTTTCGCGTACATGCACGAGGACATCAAGCCCGATGTGCTCATCATTGGAAAGGCCCTGGCTGGCGGCTTCTATCCAGTCTCGGCGGTGCTGGCTTCCGACGAAATTCTGGGCGTCTACCAGCCCGGCGACCACGGCAGCACCTTCGGCGGCAACCCGCTTGGCTGCGCCCTGGCGCGCACGGCACTTCGAGTTCTGATCGAGGATAAACTTGTGGAGCGCTCGGCCGAACTTGGAGCATATTTCCTCGGCCTGCTCCAGACTCTTACGTGGCCAGACCTGAAAGAAGTTCGCGGGCGCGGGCTTTGGATCGCCATCGAGCTCAATACGCTGGCGCGACCGTACTGCGAGGCGCTCAAGGAAGCAGGCGTTCTCTGTAAAGAAACGCACGACCGGGTGATTCGCATAGCGCCACCGCTGGTGATCACGCGTGCAGAGATCGACTGGGCCTTTCACCAGATCGAAGGCGTGATCAACAATATGTCCCGGCGTCACAGCTGACGGGAGGAACTGGCGCCCGACCGCGTATTTGACTTAATCCCGGTGCATCCCTGACCATTCTCGCGAATCCAATGACCATGTCCGGGGAGTCTGCATGAAGGTTGGCATCACCTGTTACCCCACCTACGGCGGCAGCGGAGTCGTGGCCACCGAACTCGGCCTCGAACTTGCCCGCCGCGGTCACGAGATCCATTTCATCTCTTACTCGCAGCCGATCCGCCTGACCGGGCCCGAGCCTAACATTCACTATCACGAAGTTGAGGTCACGCGTTATCCGCTGTTCGAATACCCGCCCTACGATCTTGCTCTGGCGACTCGCATGGCGGAGGTCTCGCAGCTCTACGAGCTCGACATCCTGCACGTGCACTACGCGATTCCGCACTCGGTGAGCGCGATGCTAGCCAAGCAGATGCTGGCTGCGACTCCGCCGCGGCGTCATTTGCCATTTGTTACCACCTTGCATGGAACCGACATCACGCTCGTTGGCATCGACCGCTCGTATCTGCCAATCACCCGTTTTTCGATCGAACAGAGCGACGGCGTCACGGCTGTCTCGCAGTATCTGCGGAACCGGACGCTCAACGTCTTCGACATCAAGAATCACATCGAAGTCATCCCGAACTTCGTAAACTGCGACGAATACGTGCGCAAGCCCGAATGGCTGGCGCAGCGAGACCAATATGCTGCGCCGGACGAGCGCATCCTGGTGCATCTTTCGAACTTCCGCCCGGTGAAGCGCGTGCTCGATGTGATCGAGATCTTTGACCGTGTGCGTAAGAGGATTCCAGCCAAACTGCTATTGATCGGCGACGGACCCGACCGTTCCCAGGCGGAGTGGCTGGCGGTGCAAAAAGGAATACACGAGCACGTGTCGTTTCTTGGAAAGCAGGACCAGATTCGGGAAAAGCTGGCGATTGCCGATGTGATGCTCATGCCGAGCGAACTGGAATCCTTCGGCCTGGCCGCACTGGAAGGAATGGCGTGTGAAGTGGTTCCGATCGCTACCCGGTCGGGCGGCGTCCCTGAGGTCATCGAGCACGGTGTGACCGGTTATATGGCCGACGTGGGCGACGTGGAGACGATGGCGCGTTATGCCATCGACTTGCTCAGCGACGAGTCTGCCCTGCGAGCCATGGGGAAGCGCGCCCGCGCGATGTGCCGCGAGAAGTTCTGTACGTCGCGGATTATTCCACTTTACGAAGAGTTTTACCGGAGGGTGTTGGAGAAAGGGCCCCAGTCGTCATCAGTTCTTCTGGATGCGGCAAGATAGGCAGGCGGAGCCGAATCAGCGTTCCGCCGCCCTCGCGGCCGTCAATCATCATCTTGGCCGCCTCGCCATAAAGCACCTTGAGCCGCTCCTGGATGTTAGCCATCCCAATTCCGGCTCCGGCGATGCCGTCGGATGCCACCACTTGCGCCGCTCCCATGCCCACGCCGTCGTCTTCGACTTCAATCACCAGCCTCGATTTAATCAGGCGGCTGCGCAGCGTGATGCTGCCGCCTTCAATCTTTGGCGAGAGCCCGTGCTTGATCGAATTTTCGACCAGCGGCTGCAGGATCATGCTCGGCACCATGATTTCGAGCGACGCCGGATCGAGGTCTTTGATCACCCGCAATTTGTCCCGTCCAAAGCGCACGACCTCGATGTCGAGATAGTTGTCGATGAACTCTACTTCTTCACGCAGCGCGACAAACGAATCTGTGCTGTTCAACAAGCGCCGGAGAATGGTCGCCAGCTTCAAAATCATCTCGCGGGCCGTGTCCGGATCGAACCGCACGAGCGACGAGATTGAATTGAGGGTATTGAACAAAAAGTGCGGATTGATCTGGTTCTGCAAAGCCGCCATACGCGCCTGAAGCAGCAACCGTTCCTGCTCCTCGAGCTTCAGCTCGATGCGCACGTTGTTGAAGATTTTCAATTCCGTGCCCACTACCATCATTACGGTGAGGTAGATCGCACTCTCGACCCACAGGTTTTCGCTTTCGAGGCTGAAAATAGAGTTGGGGAAATAGCGCCAGAGCTCAGTCTGCACAAATCGCAGTCCGACGATCGTTACAAAGAACGTCACCTGCCAGTCGAAGATGCGCGGACGGGGCAGGTTACGGCGGATCCAGCGGAGAATCGTCAGATCGACAAACGGTGAGAAGGACCAGATGTCTTCCTGTTCGGGCGCAAAGCGCCGGAGCTGTCCCGCGATGATGCCGGCGAAAACATTCAGCGGCAGACTGGCCCACTCGCCATGCAGCACTGCGGGAAGCGCGAGGATCGCACCGCCAACGCCGCCCGACAGGCGCCCGCCGATCACGCCCAACAACAGCGCGGTCTCGAGCGAGAGATCGCCCGAGACGAAACTCTTGACGCTACACCGGATCCAGACGCCGAGGGCGATCGGAAGCGCCATCCACAGTGCGAGATAGATTTTCTGCCGGGTTTCGCGGTGTTCCTGGAAGAGGAGTTTCTTGAATTCTTTCGACCGTCCAAGCACGGTCGACACCGTGGCAGCGACGCCCAGCTTGATCAACAGATGGATGAGTATGAGCCGCGGTTCCAGCACTAGAGTCCCTGATGCTCCTGGGTCAAGTTCCGATTGTACCCGCGGCCTGTCGTAAAAGGTGCTGCACATCGCAGCCCGCTGGGACGCCACCCTGCGCAAAATCGCGGCTGCCGCCTCCGCGGCCTCCCACGGACGCAAGCGCCTGCTTCAGCAGGGCACCCACATCGGCGCTGCCTCCCTGCGTCTGGGCAAAGACGAGTCCAGCGGGGTCGATGGTGCTGCCGACCAGCGCAATGGCCGGCATACCTGCGCGAGTTACTTTCTGTGCAAACAGCTTCGCAAAGGTCGTATCGTGATCGGAGAAACAGCGCACGACGACTCGCCGGCCGCCCACCTCGGGCTGATCTTTCAAAGCAGCCGCTGCCATCGCGCCAGCCAGGTCTTGCAAAGCGTCTTCCCTCAGTTTGCGCGCGGCTTTCAACTCGTCGAAGGTCTTGCGAATCTGGACCGGCACATCCGTAAGCGCGGCGGAAAACAAGGCTGCGGCCTCGGTAAGCAGGCCGTAATCGCGTCGCGCCGTACGTACAGCGCGGGCGCCACAGACGAATTCCACTCTAGTTCCCTGCCGGGTCTTCTCTGTCTTGCGCAACAGGATCGAGCCAATCTGTCCTGTCGCGCCCACGTGCGTCCCACCGCAAGCCGACAAATCGAAATTGGCAATCTCAATCAGCCGCAACTCGTCGCGTTCTGCCGGCGGCAGCTTGCGCAGTCCAAGTTTCTCCGCCTCGGCGCGCGAAACATAGCGGATGCTGACAGGCCGGTTCTCAAAGATAATATCGTTCGCGCGTTTTTCTGCGCCCGCAATCTGCGCAGGTGTAATCGCAGCCGTCCCCAGATCGATCGAGCAGTAGTCCTCGCCCATATGAAACGAAACGGTGGGAAACTGATAGAACTCGATAAATGCCGCCGAGAGGACATGCTGTCCCGTATGTTGCTGCATGTGGTCGCGCCGACGCTCAGCGTCGATGCTGCCATGCACGACGGCGCCGGGACTCGGGACCTGGAGAGGCGCTTCCAAATAGTGGACGACGCGACCGTCTTCTGCGTCGGCGACCTCGGCAACGCGGAGTCGATCCGACCCGCTGACCGCGAGCCAACCCGTATCGTGAACCTGGCCTCCACTGGTCGGGTAGAACGAGCTTTCGCGGAGGATCACGCCCACGCGTGGCGAATCGGGCGAAGGCGCGATGACTTCCTCGACCTCAGCATCGAACTCAAGAAGGTCCGGTTGATCGTAGTAAAGGCGTCTGGTCATGTTGAACAAGGCCGCGAAGCGGCGCCATTCGTTAGCCTGGCATATGCGCCGGGAAGAATGAAGTAGGAACGCCAATGTAAAAAAGCCAGGCACCGGCGACCACTGCACACGAAAGAGCCCGTTACCGTTGCTTCCTTCCGGACCTGGCGGGGTTGGCGGGAAAACGTCGCGCGGAACCGATGCCTGACTCTCTATAGTACCAAAGGAAAAGAGCGCGCACGCGCGGGCGACCTGCGTCGAGAATTACAGGGCGCCCTGTTCGTCGTAGTAGAAAAGAAAGTCGGTCATCGGCGCTTTCGCTCCAAGTTGCCGCAATAAAGTCGTCACCTGCCCGCGATGGTAGGTTGAATGATTCGCCACGTGCGCCATCTGTTGCCATAACGGATACGTCCACGTTTCGCCTTTAGAATTCACATACGAAATGGGCTTCTCCAACTCAGGCTGACTCAGTTGCTGCAGGAACCGGCGCTGATCTTCTTCTACCTGCTTCCAGCGTGTGCGGATCGCATCCAAATCTGGCAGTTCTGCACCGCTCAGCAATCCCCTTGGAGAGCGGCCGTTCCAACGCTCCAACCAGATCCACTCCGCGCCAAGAATGTGCACCAGCGTATCGTGAACCGACGAAAAACTGTTCTCCAACGGCCGTTGAAATTGCGCGGCATCGAGATGCGAGACCGCCGCTAAAGTCTTGGCATTCGCCCAGCGGTTGTAACCGTAGAGTTCACGAAGATAGGCGAGATCCATATACGCTCACCGCACGACCAGGACCTCGCGAATGTTGTCGCGGGCCAGAAAGAACTTGATTGAGGCAAAATCGCGGAAGAGGTTTTCGATGTGGCGGTTGTTGAATACGCGTTGCAGGCGCGGGGAAGTTTTCTCCGAGGCAGGACGGCCGGGCAACGCAAACCTCACCTCCTGCATGTCGAGCATGTCGGTTCCGGTTACATGATAGCGATAACACGTGGAATCAGGACCGGCATCGCGCGTGTGAAAGAAGGCCAGCAACAACCCTCCGGGCTTCATCACCGACCACAACCGGTCGATGGTCGGCTTGACCAGATTTTCTTCCATGTAGTCAGGAAGGTTCCAGCAGAGCACGATATCGAACTGCCCGTTCTTGTAGACCAGGTTGTCGTCGAGAAACTTCTTGCTGTCGATTACCAAGTTGCCCGAGCCGTCTTGAACGCGCAATGCCGGATCGAGCGAGGAGCGCAGCAAGTCTTCGCTGTAATTCTTGTGGCCTTTATCGGTGAAGAAGCGGATGTTATTGGCGGAGGTTGCGCCCACGTCCAGAACGCAGAGGCCTTCTTGCGAATTCAAAACTCGCGCAATTTCCCCGACGCCGCTCGACCGGCGGCTTAGCTTTTGCGGAGGTGCAGCTTCCGCAGTCTGATTTGAAGAGCTTCGAAAAAATTTCATCAAGTTGTAGGCAACCGATGCCATCGATTACTGCGTTCGTGAGAACCCGTCGTCACTTCTACGACGATGCGGTTCCTTTTCCGACTTCCTTCTGAATATCGACTTTGCCCTTCAAAAAGGCGCCCTCTTCAATTGCAATGCGCTGTGTGGTCACGTCGCCGGTCACGATGGCCGACTTGCGCAGATCCAACCGATCGGAGGCGGTCAAACTTCCCTCCACTTTGCCCTGGATCACAACTGACTTGGCGTTGATGCTGGCTTTCACCTTGCCATTGGGCCCGACCGTCAGACTGTTGTTGCGGAGATCGATGCTGCCCTCCACTTCGCCGTCGACGTAAAGGTCCTCAGACCCCGAGATTTCTCCTTTGACAACCACTGTCTTGCCGATGGTAGCGAGTTCGTTGGTCTGTGGAGCATCCATCAATTGGCCCTCGTTTCCTCGCGCACGGAATTGTGCTGCGAATCAACTGATTGTAAATCATTCACTGCTTGGAAGCGTGTTCGAAGCCTGCAAGAGATTCTCATTCAGAAACATAGAGCGGGCGTGAAGGCGGATTGCAAGCAACGTCTGATTTGTTACCATCGTCTAATCGGAGTGAAATTGCCCAGGGGAATCTCGTCAACCGCTCGCGCCGCCGGGCGCAACATTTTGTGGCTAGCATTCTTGAGCGCGGCTAGTTTCGCGCAATCGCCATCGGTCTCCTCGTACCGCGATCCGGTGGATTTGGTGCGCAAAGCGGTCCAAAACGAAGTTAAAGCCACCGCCGATGATTACTTTATGTTTCGCGGCGTTAAGACGACATCCAAGGGATCGACGACCAAACTCTATGTTGAGACCAAGGAGGCAACCGCCGGCCTGGTCATTGCCTACGATGGCAAGCCCCTGACGCAGGATCAACGCCAAGGCGAGCAAGATCGCCTGGAACGTTTCGTCAAGAATCCTGAAGAACTGCGCAAGAAGCGGGCGCAGGAACATGATGACGCGGACCGAACCACGCGCATCGTACGCGCCCTCCCGGATGCGTTTCTGTTTGAGTACGCCGGCGAAGAACCAGGATCTACCGGCATCGGGAAACCGGGCGAACCTCTGGTGAAACTGAAGTTCCGGCCCAATCCCGATTATCACCCGCCTTCGCATGTCGAAGAAGTGCTAACGGGGATGCAAGGACACATCCTGGTCGACGCGCATCGCTTTCGCGTTGCGAGCATTGATGGCACGCTCTTCAAGCCAGTTGGCTTCGGATGGGGAATTCTTGGTCACCTGGATCGGGGCGGCCACTTTATTGTTCATCAGCAGGAAGTCGAGGACAATTGCTGGGAGATTTCCAGCATGACGGTGAATTTCACTGGAAAGATCCTGCTTTTTAAGAACCTGTTCATCGAGTCGACGGAGGTCTTCACCGGCTTCAAGCGAGTTTCGTCCGACCTGTCTTTTGCGCAGGCCATCGACCTGCTGAAAAAGGAGGAATCGGCATTGGCGGGAAACCATGCATCTGCCGCTCTTGCGCAAAAGCGATAAGTCGCGACGCTAAGTCTTGCCGGCGCGAAACGTTTCTTCGCGCACGGTAAACTTCTTTACCAGATCTTCACGAACCTGGTAGCCGGTTCCCGGATCATCACGGATGGCGATCATGCCATCCTCGCGGACTTCCACTTCGGGTTCGATGATGTCCTCCTTCCAATATCGCTTTGACGCCGAAACGTCTCCCGGCAAGCGGAAGCTTTCGAGGGTCGAGAGCGCGATGTTGTGAGTTCTTCCCACTCCGGATTCCAGCATGCCGCCGCACCACACGGGCACGCCGTGAGCCTGGGCGACATCATGGACCTTTTTGGCTTCCGTGAACCCGCCGACGCGACCGACCTTGATGTTGATGATCCGGCACGCACCTGTTTCCAGCGCGAAATCGGCATCACGCGCGTGGTGAATGGATTCGTCGAGACAGATCGCGGTCTGGATTGCCTTCTGCAGCCGCGCATGCAAATAGATCTCGTCATGCCACAGAGGCTGCTCAATCATGAGCAGCTTGAAAGCATCAAACTCACGCAGGTGTTCGACCTGATCGAGCGTGTAGGCCGAGTTCGCGTCCACGCTGAGCAGAATGTCGGCCCAGCGCGAACGAATTTTTTCCAAAACATTCAGATCCCATCCCGGCTTGACCTTGATCTTGATGCGCCGATAGCCGGCAGCCAGTTCAGTCTCAATGTTCTGCATGAGCTGCTCAGGGGAATCCTGAATTCCGATGGAAACGCCGCAAGCAATTTCCCGCCGCGACCCTCCGAGAAGTTTCCAGAGGGGTTGCTGTTTTTGCCGAGCTTCCATGTCCCAGACCGCATTTTCGAGTCCCGCCTTCGACATGCGATGGCCGCGCACCCGAGCGAAGAGCGCGGGGCAGTCACGTCCTGACCGTACCTCGCCTCGCAGGAGCGCCGGCGCAAGGTAGTTCTTAATGGTCGGCCACGCGGACTCCGTCCACTCCGAACTATAGAACGGGTCTTCTCCGGCGACACATTCGCCCCACCCGCGGACCCCGTCCGCATCAATGCTGACGAGCAGAATGCGCCGACTATAGACGCGCCCGAAGCTCGTTTCAAAGAAATGCACGAGCGGCATATGAATTTCGCGCAGAGTTACCGATTCAATTTTCATTTGAGTTTTACCATCAATAAATCAACGTTTCGTCCCATACTCCGAGCAAGAAAGCTCCGTCTCCGCGTCCGTTTCGCTCGTAGCCGAGGACCGACAAACCCTCCGCGAACGCTTCCGTAAACCGCTCGCGATTCTTGTTTTGCACGGCAAGCGCTTGCGCGCGGGTGGCCGCTGCATCCTTCCATTGATAGATCTCGGCCGGCACATCAATGCGTGCTCGAACTTCATCATGCGGCTTTTGAGCGCCAGCCAGCGCCGCTTCCACACGCCGGGATTTCATCCACCACTCCGCGATCAGACGATCCGTGGGCAGTCCGCCTTGCAGCGGCGATGAGGTAATGCCGTACTGATTCACGTTGTAGCGCCGCGCAATCGCACCCAGCTTTTCGATGTTCAGATAGGCGTTCTTTATTTCAAGCGGATCGAACGTCCACTCCATCAGCTCAATTCCGCGCGCCAGAGCCTCATCGCGTTGAAACAGTTTCAGGCGCCGGCCAAGGCCGGTATTGCGGTATTCCTCCCGGACCGCCAGCATCTGCGAGTGCAAGTAGCAATGCCCGTTTCGTCTGCCGGGGATCGCGAAGGCAAAGCCGACCAACTCTCCCCGGTCAAAGGCCCCAATGACCTGACCACCGATTTTCGAGGCAACGACAAACATGCGGACGGGAACCAGGTCGGCGTCCGAAAACTTCCAAACCTCTTTCTGGAGCGCGAACGCGGCCTGCATCTCGGCGAGACCTTCGCACTTTCGAATGTTCAGCGCGCCAGTCGCCGCCCGGAGAGAAGCAGGAGGTCTGTCGAAATGAACTTTCATTTCCGTCACGCGGTTTCTTCCTGCCGCTTCGCTTCTTGCCACAATTCTTCGAGTTCCTCCATGGAAGCCTGCTGCGGACCGCGTCCGCTGTCATGCAGCCGCTCTTCCATCCATTGAAAGCGCCGTCTGAACTTGCGGTTAGTTTTGCGCAGCGCCGACTCGGGATCAAGCGATAAGTAGCGGGCGATGTTGACCAGCACAAAAAAAAGATCGCCAACCTCATCCTCCAGCCGTTCCGTCACTTCGGACGCAACCTTCAGCTTGCCCGATCCGGCAACACCGGTTCCGGGAGGGCCCTGGATGGGCGCAGCCTTCAGCGCTTCCCTCAACTCCGCGGTTTCTTCTGCAAGCTTATCGAACAATCCTTCGAGCTCAGGCCAGTCAAACCCGACGCGGGCTGCGCGCGAGCTGAGCTTGTAACCTTCCATCAAGGCCGGCATGCGGGAGGAAACACCCGAGAGCACGGATTGCGCGCTGTCGGCTTTTTCAGCAGCGGTGGCGCCTCCAGCCTGCAACCGCTTTTTCTTTTCTTCGGCTTTCAACGCCTCCCAGTTGCGCAATACTTCCGCCGGCGTATCGGCCTTTACCTCGCCAAACACGTGGGGATGGCGGTCAACAAGCTTATTGGAAAGCCGGTCGAGCACATCATCGACTGAAAAATGTCCGGCTTCGCGAGCCATCTCGGAATAGAAAAGCACCTGGAGCAGAAGGTCCCCGAGTTCGCCGGTTAATTCGGGCCAGTCCCGGTTGTCAATGGCTTCCAGAACTTCGTAAGTTTCTTCCAGCGTGTAAGGCTTGATGGAATCAAAAGTCTGTTCACGATCCCACGGGCATCCGCCGGGAGCGCGGAGCCGCTCCATGATCTGGACCGCCCGCTCGAAACGTTCGCCTGTTGTGGGCATGACTGTTCAATGTAAATGAGCTGTATTTCCTGAGCAATGGGCGGAAGGCAAAGGATTATTCACTGAAACGTCGCTGCCAGCAATGCCGTGTCGTCAGAAATGATCGCATCAGCGCCCCAATCGGACAGCTGCTGCATCTCGTCGCCGCGATCCACGGTCCAGACCATTACCTTGCTTCCGGCAGAGTGGGCCTGCCGAATCGATTCCTGATCCACCAGGCTGCGGTGCGGAATCACCCAGGCGGCAGGCAGTGTCGGCTTGTCGTGGGGCTCGGCCGGGCAAGGCTCGTACTTCCCTTCCCGCAGAAAGCCAAGGGGAATGCTTTCGTTGAAGTTGTGAACAGCACACAAGGCATGGGGCAGGAATGACGAAACCACGTATCCCTTTTGCGGCGGGTGCGCACGCAAAGCTGCTACCACGTGCGACCCTCCGTCCGTGACTTTCAGTTCGATGTCGAGGAATGCGCGCTCTGAAAATTGCCGTAATACTTCATCGAGCGTTGGCAGCCGCAAACTTTTCGCCGAAGTGGTCGCGATTTCCTGCCCCGCAAAC
>JBELAC010000067.1:0-19858 GCA_049509215.1 Terriglobales bacterium | reverse complement strand
CCGTGGGGGTTCGAGTCCCCCCTTTCGCACCAGTGATTCAGGGCCGATCTTGAATCGGCCCTTTTCTCATTGTGCCCAAGTTTGTCGTCCTGTGCAGAGCTCTTCGCCGAATCTTCAAGCTCCTTTGTTTCGCCCGCACCACTTCTGCCGACACCGCTTGTTAGCAAGCAGCTACAGTTCATCCCGGCGCCGGACGCAAAGGTCCAGAAGGGTAGTTCTTCCTCGCTCCACTTTGAGATTTACGAACCTTTGCTCGCAGATCGAAGCGCTGAGGTTCATTTCCGGATAAAGATCACCGACCTGAAAACCGGCTCGTTGGTGGTCAATACTGAGCCAACGAGTGGCGCCCAGTACGTCATTCCAGGAAATGAAGTAATCCCGATCGCGCTGAGGGTCGACACAGCTAAATTGCGAAGCGGCTCGTATGAAATCGCGATACAGGCGTCCGATTCGACGGGCCGCGAAAGCGAGTGGCGGACAGCTAAATTCGAGATTAAGTAGTGTCCCGTTCTTTGCCCGTGAACTCAATCGATTCCGCGTGTCCGGTAGTCCAAACCTATCGTTGACTTCCCGCTCGTATTATCCCTAACATGGCAGCCTGCTGTCCGGCATGACAATGACTCAACGAACAATTCGAGCGTGTGGCTTGGTAGGGTAGCCGACAGAACTGCCTTGGTCGAAGTAGATAGACTTCGTAGGTGGAAAACACGATGCCTGAAAAAACCGTGCGCAGCAATTGCCGTTTCGGGGTTCAAAAAACGGCCGATGGAAAATCCCTTCTGGTCGTGCAGCTCTATCAGGAGACTCTTCCCGCATTAAAAGGCAGCACAATCGGATTTGATTTACTCAACGGCGTGCGTCCAGAAGCGGCGAAGACGCTCGCGGATACGCTGAACGAGCACGTCCTCGATATGTTCATTACCGTCAAGGAATGAGTGTGCCCAGTCAGTGAAAGTCGTGCGAAGGCGTCTCTGCGGCGCTGATGGAGAGCGGCTGGATGCTGCGCGCCTTGAGATGCACGATGTTGTCCTGGTTCTGAACCACTCCCGAAACCAGCACGAACCGTTCGTTGAGCACCACCATGCGATTCCTGTCATAAAAATCCGGACTGATAATCACGCGTGAGGTGCCGGTTTCATCTTCGAGGGTCATGAAGATGATGCCCTTGGCTGTCCCCGGCCTCTGGCGCGTGATGACGCAGCCGGCTGTCGTCGCTTCCTGTCCGTGCGGAAGATTCTTGATCTCGATCGCCGACTTGACGCCACGCGCCCGCAGCGCAGGCCGGCGATAGGCCATGGGATGACGTCCCGTCGTCAGGCCGGTGCCGTGGTAGTCCGCAATCAGGCGTTCTTCCACATCCATTTTGCGTAGAGGCGAAGACGCATCCATTTCGACGATGCCATCGAGCAAGGGGCCGGTTCGTCGCACAGCTTTCTCGACCTGCCACAAGGCGTCACGGCGATGCAGTCCCGTATCAGGCGACAAATAATTGAGAGCGCCAATCGAGGCGAGGATGGCGAGATTTCCACGGCTCAACTGAGGAACGCGATGCGCCAGGTCTTCGACCGAAGCGAAGGGAGCACTGGCTCGCTCACGCACGATAGCCTCACCCGCCGCCTGTTGCAATCCGCGCACGTAGCGCAGGCCGATGCGGAGGGAGAGGTGGGTTTCGCTGCCGGGGGCGGACAGGAGTGTCCGCCCTTGAGATTCAAAATTGTCTGCTGCGAGTGAGCAATTCCATTCCGAGCGCGTGATATCAACCGGCATGACGCGTAATCCGTGCCGTTGCGCGTCTTTCACAATGGTGGCCGGATGATAAAAGCCCATCGGCCAATGATTCAGCAACGCAGCCGTGAAGGCTCCGAGATAACGGACTTTCAGAAATGCGCTGGCATAGGCGATGAGCGCAAAGCTGGCGGCATGGGATTCCGGAAACCCGTAAAGCGCGAAAGAGCTGATGAATTTAACAATCTGATCCTGCGTCGCCGGCGGAATGCCGTTTTTCGTCATGCCAGCCCGGAGCTTGGTTTCGATCTCGCGCATGCGCTGCTGCGAACGCTTGCTGCCCAGCGCCCGCCGCAATTCTTCGGCTTCGCCTCCGCTGAAGTTGGCGCAGATCATAGCCAGCTTCAGCAGTTGTTCCTGAAATAAAGGCACGCCCAGGGTTCGCTTCAGCACGGGAATGAGCGATTCATGCGGGTAGGTGACCGGCTCTTTGCCCTGCCGCCGCTTGAGGTATGGGCTCGTCATTTCGCCTGTAATCGGGCCGGGGCGAATGAGAGCGACTTGCGTCACGAGATCATAAAACTTTGTCGGATTGTTGCGCGGCAGCGATGCCATCTGCGCGCAGCTCTCGATCTGAAACATTCCGATGGTGTCTGCCTTGCGGATCGTGTCATACACGTCCGGGCAATCCTGCGGCAGGTGTGCCAGGTCGACTTCGTCGCCGTAGTGGTCTTGAATTAACCCGATGCTGTCCTTGAGCACGGCCATCATTCCCAAGCCAAGCAGGTCCACTTTGATCAGGCCGAGATTCGCGCAGTCGTCTTTATCCCACTGCACGACCACGCGGCCAGGCATGGTCGCCGGTTCGAGCGGAACGACGGAGTCGAGTTGCCCCTGACAGATCACCATGCCGCCGGAATGCTGGCTCAGGTGGCGGGGCAAGTCCTGCACGCGCTGGCAAAGATCAAGGTAAATGGCGATCTGGGGATGATTGACATCGAGACCTGAGTTCGTGAATTGCTTGTCCATCGTGTCATTCGGATCGCGCCACTCCCATCGGCCGACAATTGCCGCCAAACGGGAGAGCGTGTCTTCGTCAAAGTTGAGCACCTTGCCCATCTCGCGTGCCGCTGAGCGTCCGCGATACGTGCACACATTCGCCGTCATCGCGGCGCCGCGCTTGCCATAACGTTCGTACACATATTGAATAACCTGCTCGCGCTGATCGCCACTGGGCAGGTCGAGATCGATGTCGGGCCACTCGCCGCGTTCTTCCGACAAGAAGCGCTCAAAAAGCAGATCCATGCCGATCGGATCAATGGCCGTGATGCCCAGCGAATAGCAGACCGCACTGTTTGCGGCGGAACCTCGTCCTTGCACCAGAATGCCATTGCGCTCGCAAAAACAAACCAGGTCCCAGACGATGAGGAAATAGCCCGCCAGCTTGAGCTTTTCGATCAGCGCGAGCTCTTTCTGCAGTTGCGCGCGCACGCGGGCGCTGGCGGGACGATAGCGGCAACGCGCCCCATCCCACGTTCGTTTGTAGAGGAAGGAATCCATGGTTTCGCCGGGCGGCACGGGGTAACGCGGAAATTCGTAGCCTAATTTTTCGAGCGTGAATTCAAGGCGAGAGGATAACTCTGTGGTATTCGCGATGGCTTCGGGAAGATCGGCGAAGAGATCGGTCATCTCTCTCGCGCTGCGCACGTAGCGTTGCGAATTTTGCGCGAGCAGGCGGCCTGCGGTATCGAGGCGGCGCTTGTTTTTGAGGCAGGTGAAGACGTCGGCGATCTGGCGCTCGGCGGGAGTGGCATAGCAGACACCATTTGTCGCCAGCAACGGCAGATGAAATTCGCGCGCCAGGCTAATGGCGGCCTGATTGCGCGTTTCCTGGAGACGGTCGCCGTGCCTTTGCAGCTCGACGTAGAAATTATCGCGGCCAAGAATAGAAATCAGTTGCTCAAGCCACCGGCGCCCATCGGCCATGCCGCCCTTGGCTAGCGCATGCGCAAGCGGACCGTGTTCGTCGCCAGTGAGACAGATCAATCCCTCGGCATGATCCCGCAACTCGGCGAGCCCGACGGTCGCGACTGTTTTTTTCGCGGTGCGCAGTTTTGCGGTTGTAATCAGACGGCACAGATTTTGATAGCCAGTGCGAGTCGCAACCAGAAGCGGATAACTTCCACCTTCGGCGACGCAGATTTCCGCTCCGACATGCGCTTTGATTTTGTGTTGCTGCGCGGCCATGTGAAAGCGCGGCGCTCCATAAACTCCATGCCGGTCGAGCAGAGCCATGGCAGGCATGCCGTCTTCGGCACAAGCGGCGATGAGGTTCTCGGGCAGGGAAGCTCCTTCGAGAAAACTGAATGCGGAGCGGGCGTGGAGTTCGATGTAAGGCATGGGGATAAAATGAAAACCGCAGAGGACGCGGAGGAGGCAGAGAAATTATTGGGATTCAAGAATCCCCGTACAACTCCGTGTCTCTGTGTTGGTTTTGTCAGCTACTAATCGAATACGCCTTCCACAAACCACTGGCGGCGAATCCGATCCTGATAAATGCGATACAACCCAAGTCCCGCCGGCAATTTCAAAAGCACATCCCATTCCTCGCGCATCCACGTGGCGAAGTTCCACCAATAACCCGAACTCGACCACGGCCCCGAAGCAGCCAGCACAGGGCGCGGGTGATGCCACAGCCGGACAGAATGCGGTTCCTCTCCGTCGAGTTCCACGCACGTTTCAAGAGCCGGGCGGAAAATACGCAGCGCGACGACTGGCCCAGCCAGCGGTGGCGAATTTGTGAATTCGTGGATGCTGGAAAAATGTCCGACGGAGAAACTGCCGGGCTTGTGCGTGTCGACCAGTTGAGGAGAGCCGACGCAAGCGGCGCCATCGGCATCCGTGCTGCCTACAACGCCGCGAATCCGCTCGAGCGTGATTTCCAGTTTTTCGGCTTCGGGCGAGGGCGGAGCAAAAAGATTGCCCTGCGCGACGCGCGGCTTGATGGGAACAATGGCAAGAGTCAGTTTGCGAACAGGCGCCGAAAACGTCGTCTTCTCCAACTGAAGGCGAACCAGCCCGAAAAGCAGGTTTTTGTCGTGCGTGGGAACGGGCAGTTTCCATTCATGCTGGTACTGCTCCTCGGCTTTTTCTCCATTCTGCAGCCGGAGGATTTTCAACTCGACTGTCAGACGCAGTTCACGCGCGGCCAGCGCCGCAGAGAGTAAGTTCAGGCAAAGCTCGTGCAGAAGCCGGTTCAAAATAAAGAAAAGCGATTCCAGTGTTTCAACCGGATCATCGAACTCGAAACCTTCGACAAAATCTTCATAGGGTTCGATCGTCAATAGCGGACGATTGATTTCCCCACGTGCCAGTTTTTGCAGGTACAAACCGTCCTGCCCCAGCCGCTCAACGACGGCAATGGCGGGCAAAGCTGCCAGCGATTGAAACGTTCGAATCCCCCATCCGTCCAGAATCTCCAGCATCTCCGGCGAAATCGGCAAGACACTCACTGGCAGAGGCGCCAACCGCCTGGCTTCTTCGCCCACAGGAATGATCGTGGGCGGAGTGTTAGAAAAGCCGCGAGCCGCAAGAAGCGCGGTGTCAGGATTTGAGGCGATGGCAAGGCGCAGCTCGAATCCAGTTTCAAGCGCCTGCGCAGTGATGGCGCGGGCTGCGCTGGCCCACGAACCCAATATCTTTTCCATTCCGCAGAGATCCAGAAGCGCGGTTCCGGGTGCGGTTGATTCCACACGCGGAGAAAAGTTACCGGCGAAGTCGAGCAGCGCGGTGTGCGCGGCTTCCTCGGCTGGCAAAGAACGCTTACGCAGCAAAACGCCGCCATAAGTTTCGACTTGCAGCTTGGTCATGCCAGATTGAATACCGCCGCGCCGGGCAGCGGGGTTGGTGGCGAAAACTCCAGGCAGATTGGCAGGTCCGTCAAGAATGGCGACAGGAGTTTTCCGCAGCGCCATCCTCGTCTCCTCCGCTTCGGACAAAAAGGAAGCTTGCACGGGAAAATCGGGAATGTAGAAGCAGGCGAACATGATCTTGACCAGCAATGTTTTGACCCGGAATATCTTGACCCGCAATCAGGCCCACTGCGTCCGGAGAGAGAATCCAGTCCTTTCCAGGCATTTTTCCGCGCAAACCGGTTTCTTTTCGCGGCCTCGTACGACCTCAACCTTGAGCTTCAATTGGGTGAGCAGATTTCCCTGGAACACTGCCGGTTCGCTCTCGACTCGCAATACGAGCGCTGCGCAACTGGTGGCGTGCGGCTCCTGCCCGATGAAAACCAGGGCTGCTGGTTGTTTCTCGATCACGCGGCTGAAGCGAAACCATGAACTCAACGGGACTTTACGAACGATTCGTTCGGAAATGCCGCTGAGGTCAACGGCAATCAGCCCGAAGCCGCCGCTCTGCAACAAAATATCGGCGACTTTAAATGCCTGTTCGAGTGGTGGCAGCTGGACGCGGGTTTTCCCGCATCGCACCCACAGCAGCCGCGGCAATTGCACCCCAGCGGCTTGCGCAGAGGTTGGGTCGTAGGAATCAGTGGCATCCACCAGGGCGCAGAAATGATCGCGCGACGCCTGGGCCAGCAGGGAGGTGAGCACCGAAGTTTTCCCCGAAGACGCCACGCTGCTGCCGCAAATTTCGGTTAAAGCGTGAAGTGGAATTCCTTGAACCGCCTCATCAATTTGGGCAATTCCGGTGCGAATATTTCCGTGCTGGGGGCGCCGGTAGACCGTGAAGGCGGAAGGAAGCTTCTGTTCGATCTGAGTAAGAATTTGGGCCTTCCGCAGTGTGGCATACATAGTAGATTCGCCTTTTGTTCGCCATCAAGATGGCTACAGTAGACCCTGGGGACAGCCCTGTCAATCGGGAATCCGCCGATTTTTCGTAAGGCATTGAGAGAGCTATGAATATTGTTTTTCCAAGGGTGCGGGACGAGGCTTTTCGACTGCTTTTCGGCTAGCTTGCCCAGATTCCGCACAAATCGCAGGCGACGTTCGGCCGCGTTGGTAAAGCAAGCCGCTCACGTTGTATTCTCGGGGCGTGCCCGCAGCTCATTCGCGCGATCGCTCGCCGACTCCCGGATTATTCTTAGGCCTGATCATTACGCTGGCAGCGGTGGTTGCTTACTCGGCTTACATCACGCGCCAGATCTCCGGATTGCGCGAACTGCAAAACAATCTGGTGGACCGCAACCGCAAAGACTCTCTCCAGTTGCTGCGCATTCAGAACGATCTGAACTCGCTCGCGCTGGCTATGCGCGACATGCTCGACAATGATGAGCCTTATCCACTGACGGCGTGGTCGGCGCAATTTCAGCGCGTGCGCACCGACTTGAATGACGCGCTGCGCCGCGAGCAGCAAGTGGCACCCGTGAACCGCAGCTCCGACCAGCAGCAATACCTGGAAAGTTCGGTGGCGCAGTTCTGGGACGCCGCGGACCGCACTTTTGCGCTGGCGCAGGGTCCGAATCCGGAGGAAGCGCGGACGCAGATTCGAATTTCGTTGCGCGCGCGCCAGGAGGCGCTGAGCACGGCCGTATCGCGCCTGCTGGTGCAGAACAACGAAAGCGAAGAGCAGGCGACGCAGCAAATCGGGCAAATTTATGACCGAGTGCAGCGTCAGGTCTATCTGTTTTTCACGGCCACGCTGATTGCGATTCTTCTCACCAGCCTTTACATGATCCGGTGGAATCGCCGGCTGTTCGCGCAACTGGCCGTGCTTTCCGCGCAGCGCAGCGAACTGGCACAGAAAGTGATCGCCACGCAGGAATCGACCTTGCGGCACATCTCGCGCGAATTGCACGACGAGTTCGGCCAGATTCTGACGGCCATTGGTGCGATGCTGTCGCGCTCGGGAAAGCAGTTGCCAGAGGGATCGGCGCTGCGGGCGGACTTGCGCGAAGTCTGCGAGATCACCCAGGAGACGCTCGACAAGGTGCGCAGCCTTTCGCAGGCGCTGCATCCTGTGATGCTTGAGGAAACTGGATTGGAGAGCACGCTGGACTGGTATTTGCCCGTGGTGGAACGGCAGTCGGGAATTCACGTATTCTATGAAAAATCGGGGAAGCGTTTTCCGGTCGCCGGCAACGCCGCAGTGCATGTTTACCGCGTGGTGCAGGAATCTCTGAACAACGCGACGCGGCATTCGGGAGCAAAAGAAGCCTGGGTGCGCCTGCGATTCTCGCCGCAGGAACTGGAGATCGAGGTTGAAGATCATGGCCGCGGCTTCGAGGCCGGGAACGTGAAGCAGGGAATTGGCCTGGTTGCGATGCGGGAGCGCGCCGAATTATTGGGCGGCAAAGTCGAATTCGATCGTCCCGCGCCGGGTGGAACGCGTGTGCGGTTGCGAGTGCCGAGACAAGAGTTGAGAGAAGCGGCCACAGAAAAGCTGGAGGCAGATGGCGAATAAAATTTCAGTTCTATTGGTGGACGATCACAGCCTGGTGCGCCGGGGGTTCCGGCGCATTCTCGAAGACGAGCCCGGCATTACGGTCGTGGGCGAGGCTGGCGACGGCGCCGAGGCCGTCAAACTTGCCGATGAGTTGCATCCGAAAGTGATTGTGATGGATTGTGCCATGCCCGGAATGAACGGGCTGGACGCGACCCGTCAGATTCTGGCCAGGCATCCACAGGCTCTGGTGTTGATGCTCAGCATGCATCCGGAAGAGACTCTGGTGCGGCAGGCTCTTGATGCCGGCGCGCGCGGCTACGTGCTGAAGAACGCAGTCGATCTCGAATTGGGTGCGGCCATCCGGCGGGTGGTTGCCGGTGAGACTGTGCTCGACTCGCAACTCAAGCGGCCCGAGACTGTACTGAGAGGCAAGCGTAGCGCGGCGCTCACTCCCCGAGAGCTCGAAGTGCTGCAAATGATCGTGGAAGGCAAGTCGAATAAGGAGATCGCGGCCGTACTCGACCTCAGCGCCAATACAGTCGCGGTCCATCGCGCGAACATGATGGATGCTCTGGGAATGCACAAGACTGCCGAATTGGTCGTATATGCCATCCGCAACGGGCTGGTAAACCTTCCGTGAATCGCCGCTCGTTTCTCTGGGGCATGGGGATGGCTTCAACTTCAGGCCTGTTGCTGAATGCCTTCGCTGCGTCTTCGAGCCAAAGAATCGATCCCGGGTTTCGCTTGACGGATGTGACGGCGCCGGCCGGACTCCGCTTCCGGCACAATAATGGCGCTTACGGTGGCAAACTGCTGCCGGAGACGCTCGGCTCCGGGTGCGCTTTTCTCGACTACGATGGCGACGGCTGGCAGGATATTCTGCTGGTCAACGGTAGCAGTTGGCCGGGACATCAACCTGCGCGAAAGCTCGAACCCGTCAAGTTCGAACCCGGTAAGTCCGAACCCAGCACCCTGAAACTCTACCGCAACAATCGCAACGGCACATTTTCTGACGTCACCCACAGTGCCGGTCTCGACGTCGAGATGTACGGCATGGGGGTTGCCGTCGGCGACTACAACAATGACGGCTATCCCGACATCTTCATCACCTGTGTCGGCCAGAACCGGTTGTTCAGGAATACGGGGAAGGGAACGTTTGTCGATGTGACCAGGACCAGCGGACTGGCTGGCCGGCAAGCCTTCAGCACGTCGGCGCTATGGTTTGATTTCGATCGCGACGGGCTGCTCGATCTGTTCGTTTGCAACTACGTCAAATGGTCCGAAGATCACGACGTGTTTTGCAGCCGCGACGGCAAACATAAGTCGTATTGCACACCCGAAGCTTATCGCGGAGAGACCTGCTGGCTGTTTCACAATCGCGGGAACGGGACATTCGAAGATGTAACCGCCAGCAGCGGAATTTTCGACAGCAGTTCGAAATCGCTGGGCGTGGCGATGCTTGATTACGATCACGACGGCTGGCCCGATCTGCTCGTAACCAATGACACGCAACCCAATAAGCTCTATCGCAACCAGCGCAACGGTACCTTCAAAGACGTGGCCGTCGATGCCGGAATCGCTTTTTCCGCGGAGGGCAAAGCGCGGGCCGGAATGGGCGTGGACGTCGCTGACTTCGACAACTCAGGAAACTCAGGCATCGCGATCACGAATTTCGACAACGAGATGATGGGCCTTTATCTCAACGGCAGCGGGGGAAGCTTTGGCGACGTTGCGTTGCAGAGCGGGGTGGGTATGGCGTCGAAAGACAAACTTGGATTCGGTTGCGTCTTTCTCGATGCCGATCTCGACGGTTCGCTCGACCTGGCAGTCGTGAATGGCCACATCGACGACACGGTGCGCAATGTGAATGGCGTCGGTTATGCGCAGCCTCCTCAGCTTTTTCTGAATGATGGACGTGGAAAATTCAGTGATGTGGCGGATGAAGTGGGAGGCGGCTTCAGCCAGCCCAAAGTCGGGCGCGGCCTTGCCTACGGCGATTTCGATCGCGATGGTGATCTCGATTTATTGCTTACAACCAACAATGGCCCGGCCTATCTTTATCGCAACGACTTGACGAGTAACGGTCAGACAGGTAAGAACCGCAGCATTCGCTTTCGGCTTGTAGGGACGAAATCAAATCGCGATGCGGTCGGCGCCGCGGTGAAGATTGACCATGAAGGTTCCAGCCAGTCGCGGCTCGTGAAGGGCGGTTCCAGCTATTTATCGCAATCGGAATTGCCCGTAACTTTCGGCTTAGGCAAGCGCGATCGCATTGACCGGGTCGTGATCCAGTGGCCCAGCGGAAGAACGGAAGAATATAAGAACCTCGCTACGGGCAAAATGCATGAGTGCGTGGAAGCCAAGGGCATCACGGCCTTCGCGGGTTTCTGAAGCGAGCATCGCAATTCCTCTCCGCTATCCGGTCTCGAATGATTGACACACCTCTTTCCGCCACTTACGATTTGCAACATCATGCAAATGAATAGAACAAATTCCCGTTGGCCGATCTGCCAGCTCGGACGCCGGGACGCGGCAAGACTCTCTGTAGTTCTTTTTCTCGTGGTTGCGTTCACATCTTTTGCCGCGGCTGCTCCGCCGGCCGTTTCCACCGCTGATCCGCATCGCTATCTCGACGACATCAAGGCGCTGACTGTGCCTGCAATGGAGGGCCGTGGCGCTGGTACCAAGGGCCTGACGCGCGCCCAGCACCTGCTCGAAAAGCGCTACAAGAGCCTCGGACTCGAACCTGCCGGGACGAATGGGTACCTGCAGCCCTTTACGGTGATTACCGGAGCGCAGCTAAAGGGAAAGAACGAGCTGGTAGTGACGACCGGCGGCCAGAAGCACGAACTCAAGTCCAAGCAGGATTTTGTTCCCTTCAATTTTTCTTCATCCGGTCCGGCGCACGGGCCGCTGGTGTTCGCCGGCTATGGCGTGACGGCTGAAGAATTTCAATACGACGATTACGCGGGAATCGACGTCAAGGACAAGATTGTCGTGGTGATTCGTTACGAACCGTCCTCGTTTGCAGTGAAGGCGGGCAATCAGGGAATGACGCGGCACTCGCAGTTGGTGACGAAGGCGATCAATGCCCGCAACCACGGAGCGAAAGCGCTCATCCTGGTGAATGGAAAACTGGGAGACGGCGAAGAAGATCTGTTGACGCGATTTGGCAGCGTGAGTGGCCCGGAAGATACCGGCATCATCTTCGCGCAGGTCAAGAACGCTGTTGCCGATGGCTGGTTGAAAGCAGCAGGGAAATCGCTCGCAGATCTCCAGGACCAGATCAACGCGTCGACCAAGCCGGCATCGTTCGAACTCGGCGGAAATCAGAGCGCGTCACTGACCGTCAACATCAAGACCACGCGCGCCACTGTGAACAATGTGCTGGCGTACCTTCCGGGCCAAACCGATGAATACGTGATCATCGGCGCGCATTATGACCATCTCGGCCGCGGCGATTCGAATTCGCTGGCGCCCTCGCAGATCGGACAGATTCATCCGGGGGCGGATGACAACGGTTCCGGTACAGCTGGAGTTCTCGAACTGGCGCGCATGCTTGCGCCCCTGAAAGGCCAGCTCCGGCGCGGAATTCTGTTCGAGTCTTTCGCAGGCGAGGAGCTCGGATTACTTGGCTCGGCGGCTTGGGTAAGAAATCCGACGCGTCCGCTGGATAAGGCCGTGGCCATGCTCAATATGGATATGATCGGCCGCATCAAGGATCAGAAAATTTATATTGGCGGCGTCGGCACCGGCTCCACGCTGAAAGCCACGGTCGAGCAAGCGGCCGCGAATTCGGGTTTCAAGATCGAATACTCGCCCGGAGGATATTCTTCGAGCGACCATACATCATTCGTCGCCAAGAAAATTCCGGTCCTGTTTTTCTTCTCGGGTCTGCATTCCGACTATCACAAGCCGTCCGATACCTGGGAGAAGATTAATCCCGACTCCGCCGCCCGATTGCTCGATGTCGTGGGCTCGACGGGCGAGCAGTTGGCGGATGCGCAAGAGCGGCCCACATTCATCGTTGTCGCCGAAGACAAGCCAACGGGCGGATCGGGCGGAGGCGGCTACGGCCCATATTTCGGTTCGATTCCCGACTTCGGGCAGGTCGAAAATGGCGTGCGCTTCTCCGACGTCAAGCCCGGATCGCCCGCGGCCAAAGCGGGTCTCAAGGCAGGCGATATTCTCGTTCAGTTTGGCGGCAAGCCGATCAAGAACCTCTACGATTTCACCGACGCGCTACGCAGCAGCAAAGTTGGCGACTTGGTGGAAGTGAAAGTGGTACGCGATGGTCAACCGCTCACTGTGCCGGTCAAACTCGAACAAAGAAAATAAGAATCCGCGTAAGCCAGTGCGCTGAGAACTGAGAACGGTTCTTCTTCTTTGCGGTAAACTGCGAGATATGAATACCGTTAATCAGCCCAATGTGAAGTTCGTCCAGACCCCGGATTATCGCGACGCTTATTCGAACAGCGTGCAGATCCGCGTTAACGTGTGGGACTTTTTCCTGGTTTTCGGAACCATGCAGCAGAGTTCCGAAACCCAGGTGGAGTTGCATAACTTTCAAGGCATCTACTTGAGCCCGCAGCAGGCGAAGGCGCTCATGGCGCTGTTGCAGCAGAACGTGGCGAATTACGAAGCCGCGTTTGGCGAAATTAAACTCGACCCGCGCGCTCCGGTCGGACCTGTTCATTGATGGCTGGGTGGGTAACGCGGCAGCTCAATCCGAAAACAAGATCGACGCCTTCGTCAGCGCGGTCGTTGGCGGCGCAGTATTTTCTACTGTTCGCGATCTTTTTCGCCGGATTGATGCTGTTGCACGCGCCCCTTCTCCGCCTCCCTTATTTTTGGGATGAAGCGGGATACTACGTTCCGTCGGCGCGCGACTTGTATCTGAGCCGTGCGCTCATCCCGCAAACCACGCTTGCCAATATTCATCCTCCATTCGTCATGTGCTGGCTGGCGCTGGCGTGGCACGTCGCTGGCTATTCGACCTTGGTCACACGCACGGCCATGTTGATCTTCGCGGCGTTTTCGTTGCTCGGATTATTTCGACTTGTGCGGGCCGTCTCGAATGTACAGGTTGCCTGGGCGACCACACTGCTGACCGCGATTTATCCGGTCTTCTTTACGCAATGTTCCCTGGCGCAGGTGGACCTGGCCGCCGCGGGCCTGACGTTTTGGGCGTTGCTTGCATATGTCGAGGATCACCCGTGGAAGCAGGTGATGTGGTTCTCGTTTGCGGTGCTGGCGAAGGAGACGGCGATCGTGGCGCCCATGGCTCTGTTTGCATGGGAACTGGTGGCCGGTGTCCTCGGGGCTCGCTGGCCGGAACTCGCTCCGCCTCAAAGCAGACGCTCGGGCGCATTTCATTCGCTTCTGCCCGTCGTCCCGGTTGCCATCTGGTTTGGGTTCCACTACGCGAAGACGGGATTCCTGTTCGGCAATCCGGAATTTTTCAGATACAACCTGGCCAGCACTCTTAATCCTTTGCGCATCCCGCTGGCCTTCATGTTGCGGCTCTGGCAGGTCGCAGGATATTTCGGTCTCTACCTGCTTACCGTGGCTGGCGTCCTGGCGATGCGTCGTCCCCCTCAAGTCGATAACGGAGTCGCCCGTCCCCGCATCGCAATCTGGCAGCAGGCCGCCCTGGGCGCGGTTTTATTGGCGTACTTGTTGTTCATGTCGGCCGTTGGCGGAGCGGTGCTGGCGCGCTATCTTCTGCCCGTCCTGCCCCTGGTAATTCTGGCGTGGGTGGCCACTCTCTGGCGCCGGGTGCGCTATTGGAAACTGATTGTCGGCGCAGTGGCCGTCGCCTTCGTAGCTGGATTGTTCATCAATCCGCCCTACGGATTTTCTCTGGAAGACAATCTCGCATATCGCGATTACATCGTGCTGCATGCCGAAGCGGATCGGTTCCTGACGATGCGCTATCCCGACGCTCGCGTGCTCACCGCCTGGCCCGCCTCCGACGAACTCACGCGCCCATGGTTGGCCTATGTCGCGCGGCCGTTCCAGGTCACCCGCATCGAGGATTTCACATCCCCGCAGATTGCACTGGCTTCCTTCGCCCAGGGCCAGTTCAATGTGGCGTTCGTTTTTTCCACGAAATATCGGCCCGCACATCCGCTGCTGGAAGGTTGGGCTGCCTGGCAGCGACTCAAAGAAAGATTTTTCGGCTATCACCGCGATTTATTGCCGGAAGAAATCGCGCGTCGTCTGGGTGGGAAAATTGTCTATCACAAGGAACAAAACGGCCAGTGGGTCGCCGTCATCGCCTTTGACGAAGACAAAGATCAAAATGCCGAGCTGCGACGCCCGTGATCTCCTGTTCGCGCAATATTAGTCGCGCCATAAATGACAGGAATGCGTCTTGATGACCACCCAGATTTTCTTCCCTGCGATGAGTTCAAGCGCATCCTGCGCGGCTAAAGTCAGGTGGATGTCGAAAGCCGTCCCGCTACAATCGACGTTCGCGGAAACGATTCCATCTCGGCGCTCCAGCCGCTGAATCGTGCCCGGCACAACGTTCCTGGCGCTCAGCCCGCGCGGGCATTCCGTGGCGAGCAGGATGTCTCCCGCCCGAATCCCTATCCGCAGCCGTGATCCGATTTCAGCCGTCACCAGTGGAGTCTCAAGATCCACAGATCCCGCGCCGATGCGGCAGGTCATGGTGCCGCGGCTTTCATTGATGGCAGTGACGGCCGAGTCAAAAATATTCTCGAATCCCGCCAACTGTGCGACCGTTTCCATCTGCGGAGCGAGCATGACCTCATTCGGCCGGCCTTGCGCTACGATCTTGCCCGCATCCAGCACGATGACTTCTTCGCCCAATGCAAACACCTCTTCGACGCTATGTGTCACGAAAAGGATTGGAACCCGGTAATGCTGGTTCCATCGCCGAAGGTCGGCGATGATCTGCGACTTGGTCGGCCGGTCAAGCGCGGCCAGCGGCTCATCCAGCAACAGCGCCCGCGGCTCGGTCACCAGCGCCCGGGCCAGAGCAACGCGTTGGCGTTCGCCCCCCGAAATCTGCGCCGGTTTCCGGTCACGCAGGTGATCAATGCGGAATGCGCTCAGCATCTCGCAGCTGCGAGTACGCCGTTCACCCGGATTTAATTTCTGAAGACCGTAGCCGACATTTTGCTCGGCTGTAAGATGCGGGAACAGCGCGAGATCCTGCAGAACATATCCGATCCTGCGCTGCCACGCGGGGACGTTTTTCTTGCCCTCCGAGTCATAAGCAGCTTCGCCACCAATCGCGATGCGCCCCTCATCGGGATTGGCGAGTCCGGCAATGCAATCCAGCAGAGTAGTTTTGCCCGCGCCCGAAGCTCCAAACAGAATCGTGAACCCCGCCAGAGCGCGGAAATGAACATTCAATAGAAAACTGCCTTCAGGGTTGGCGAAGCGCTTCCGTATGCGAACCTCGAGCTCCGACGAGATCGCATTCGCTGCCGATGACGGGACAAAAGCACTCCTCACCGCCATGGGCCCACCACTCGAGGACGCCGGTTCAATCCGTACACCAGCGACAAGAGCACGAAAGAAGTGATGAGCAGCACGAGCGCGGTTTCGTTGGCGCTGGCATATTCCGCGTTCTGCACCTTGTCATAGATATCGATCGAGAGGGTGCGGGTCACGCCCGGAATATTTCCTCCCACCATCAGCACCACGCCGAATTCGCCCAGCGTGTGCGCGAAGCTGAGCGTGAAACCCGTGATCAGGCCGGCTTTCGAGAGCGGCAGCACGACGCGCCGGAATGTCTGCACCGGAGAATGTCCGAGCGATGCCGAGGCGCGCAGCAGTTTGGCATCGACCGAACCAAATGCCGCCGTAAACGGCTGCACCGCGAACGGCAAGCTATACAGCAGCGATCCGATCACCAGCCCTTCGAACGTGAAAGCCAGTGTGTGCCCGGTCAGAGATTCCCACCAGCGCCCCAGCGGGCTGCGCGACCCAAGCGCGACCAGCACATAAAATCCCAGCACGGTGGGCGGCAGAACAATCGGGAGCGCGACCGCAGCTTCGGCCAGAAACTTGAAACGCCAGCGCGAGTACGTGAGCCAGTATGCGATGGGGATTCCAATTGCGAACAGCGCCGATGACACGATCATAGCCAGCTGCACCGTGAGCCAGAACGCACGCCAGTTCATTTCGTCCGATCTCCGCCGGAATGTTTCTCGTCCGACAGCGTGAAGCCATAACTGGCGAGCAGGGAAGCAGCCTCAGGGGACCGCACAAATTCGAGGAACTTGCGGGCCGCTGCCTGGTTCCTGGAACGAGTCAGCACAACCGCCGCTTGATTCAAGGCCGGATAAGCATCCAACGGAACCGTCCAATAGCGGCCTTTCGATTTCAGCGCGGGTGAAAGCGCATGCGAGAGCGCAATCAATCCCGCCTGCGCGTTCCCCGATTCCACAAACTGCGCGGCCTGCGACACGTTTTCTCCCAGCACCAGCCGACTCGAAACCTGATCGTAAATTCCGAAGTGGCGCAATGCCGACTCAGCCGCTCGCCCGTAGGGCGCGTGCTGTGGATTGGCAATCGAGATTTTCTTTACCGCGGGATCAAGCAGCGTGTTAATCCCAAGCTTCTGCACATCCACCGGCACGTCGTTCGGCACCCACAGCACGAGCCGCCCGACTGCATAGCGATAAAGCGAATCGCTCTCGGCCAGGCCCGCGTCAATCAGTTGCCTGGGATAGTCTTCATCGGCCGAGAAAAACACGTCAAAAGGAGCGCCGTTGCGGATTTGCGTGGTCAGGTTTCCTGATGCGCCCAGCGTAAGCCTCACGTCCAGCCCGGTTTCACTTTTGTATTTGGCGATGATGTCCGGCAGCGCGGAGCTCAAGTCCGCGGCAGCCGCAACCGTAATTTCCTGAGCAAAGGTCGAAGCGCAAAGCAGCAGTGCGACAGCCAGTCGAAGAAGCATGACCCGAATCTGCATTGCCCGAATCACCATGTCCAGATTGTTTGTTGAAACGCGAGTATACCGCGCCTACCCTGCTGCAGTCTCCGAGGCCACATCGGATGCAGACAACGGCCCGTCCAGCATTTCTATTGTGTTGCAGCCAGACGCACTGACCCCATCAGCTCATCATTTGGTGAGATCAAATTACGACAAACTTCGTAAACTAAGAGCGCCGGTGCATGCGGCTTCTTATCCTTAAACTAATTTTGTCTTCGACAGCGGCAATTCCCGCACGCGCTTGCCCGCGGCCGCAAACACGGCGTTGCACAGCGCCGGGGTAAAGGGCGGAACGCCCGGTTCGCCGACACCTGCGGGCGGCGCATCGCTCTTCACGATTTGCACATCCACGTGCCGCGGAGCGCGGTTGATGCGCGCCAGTTGAAAGTCGTGGAAGTTGCTCTGAACGATCGCGCCGTTGGTGGCTGTGATCTCGCCGAACAAAGCCCGGCTGGTTCCAAACACAGCCGCACCTTCGAACTGATTGCGAATGTTGTCCGGGCTAACGACAGTTCCGGCATCGACCGCCGTCCACACATTCGGAATGTGCACTTGCCCCTTGCCATCAACTTCGACCTCAACCACGGTCGCTACATAAGTCAGAAAACTGCGATGCGCCGCGATCCCCATACCGCGCCCTTTGCCCGTTGAACGCATTGCCCAGTGTGACTTCTCGACGACAGCCTCGACCACGCGCCGCAGTCTCGCGGTATCGAGCGGGTAAGTCTTGTCATCTTCCGCCTCGTCAGCCTTCAGATTGAGCGGCACGATTCGTCCCGGCCCGATCAGATCGAGCAGGTACTGCGCCGGATCTTTCTTTGCCATGGCCGCCAGTTCGTCCGCGAAGGAATGAATCGCGAACGCGTGATAAATGTTCGCCACGCTGCGCAGCCATCCAATCCGCACATGGAAATCCGCTGGCCCGTTCTCCGCGCGATGGTTCGGAATATCAAACGGAAGATTGTTCCATCCCAGGCCCATCTCGTCGTCCGCGTAGCGCGCGGACACGTCGAACGTCGAACCGATCGGCGGATACACCGTTCGTTGCAACCATGCGGTAGGCTTGCCATCCGGGCCAATTGCGGCCTTCATGTACATCGCGGCGACCGAGTGAAAAAAATCAAAGCGGATGTCATCTTCGCGGCTCCAGACCACTTTCACCGGCTTGCCCAGTTGCTTTGACAGTACAGCCGCTTCCGCAACTTGGTCAGGTTTCGACTTGCGCCCGAATCCGCCGCCCAGCAGCGTGACATGGCAAGTCACGTCTTCCTTCTTAATGCCGAGCACTCCCGCAATCGTTTCCTGCACCGCCTGAGGATTTTGTGTCGGCGCCCAGGCCAGCACTTTGCCGTCGCGATATTCGGCGACCGCAACCGGAGGCTCCATCGAAACATGCGCCAGGTGCGGCGTGTAGTATTCAGCTTCGACGATCTTCGCGCCGTTCTTTTCCGCCTTGGCGAATTCCGCGTCCACATCGCCTACATTGCGCACGACCTTGCCCGGTTGATGCGACATATCTTCAAGCGTCTTGCGAAATGGTCCGGAGTTGTATACCGAGTGCGGACTGCTGTCCCATTCAATCTTCAAACTCTTGCGTCCCTGAAACGCGGCCCATGTGTTATCGGCGATCACAGCCACACCGCCCAGAGGTTGGAACTGATGCGGAGGTTTGAAAGGCTCAATGGTCAGAGTTTTCTGCACGCCCGCCACTTTCAAAGTGGCCTTATCGTCGTAATTCTTGATCTTCTGCCCCAGTACCGGCGGATGCTCGACCGACGCAAACACCATCCCTGGCATCGTCGCGTCCATGCCGAAAATCGCTTTGCCCGTTGCGATGTCGCTTAAATCGAAAAGGGAATTGCTCTCCTTTCCGATGTAACGCCACTCGGCGCGCGACTTAAATTGAACGTTCTCTTTCTTGGGAACCGGCAACCTTCCAGCCGCCGCCGCCAATTCGCCATAGCCGAGCTTTCTTCCGCTCGCTTTGTGCACGACAAAATGCAGTTCGGTCGAGCATTCTTTTACCGGAACATTCCACTGCGCCGCTGCCGCCGTAATCAGCATGGAGCGCCCGGTTGCGCCCACCTGCCGCATCAATTCGAAATAACTGCGGACCGAGTGCGACCCGTCCGTATCCTGCTCGCCATATCTCGGATCGCCAATTGCCTGCTCGATCTTCACCCGTGACCAGTCCGCGTCGAGTTCGTCCGTCACCACCAGCGGCAGGGCCGTACGGCTGCCGCAGCCCATCTCCGACCGGTGCGCCACGATCGTCACCGTTCCATCGTTTGCAATCGACATCCACAAAGTCGGATCAAAGGTCATCGCTGTGGCCGCCTCGCCGTCAGCGGCCCACAACGTTTCCGGCGCGAAGCGCGCGCTCAAAATGAAGACGCCGGAGGCAAGCGCTCCTTGCATAAATCCGCGACGGCTGACATTTTCAACGATCTTCCTGTCGATGTTTTTCATGCCGTCTCCTTCGCAGCCTGGTGGATGGCCGCACGAATCCGCTGATAGGTTCCGCAGCGGCACAAGTTGCCCGACATCACCGTGTCAATGTCCTGGTCGCTGGGATTCTTGTTGTCTTTCAGCAGCGCGATCGCCTGCATGATCTGCCCGGTCTGGCAGTACCCGCACTGTGGAACGCGTATCTCCATCCACGCTTTCTGCACGGGATGTATGGGCGCGATACCTTCAATCGTTGTAATCTCCTTGCCGTTCACTTCCTTCATGGACGTTGAGCACGAGCGG
>JBELAC010000066.1:0-19911 GCA_049509215.1 Terriglobales bacterium | reverse complement strand
CAGGCAGCGCCTCGCGAAGAGACGCCCCTTCCTAATTCATGGACCCGCTGGCGTTGGCAAGACTCTGCTGTTGCGCAGCTTGCTACCGGAATTCCCGCCAGTCCTTTACTGTGAGGATTCCGCCACTACGCACCTGGTGTTTCGCACTCTAGCGAATAGCTTGCTGCGCCTCCGTAGCCCACGCGCGCGGGCCGCTTTTCGGAACGAGGAAGCCATCAAGACAAAATCGGCGGTCTCCCTGAAAGGAATTGTGATGGATGCCTTGAATGAGGGGCAGTACTCGATCGTCTTGGACCACCTCGGGCATCCTTCACATTCCTTCGCGGCAGCGGTCCGCGAAATGATGAACTGGGGATCGACGCCCGTAAATGCGGTGGCCCGCTCAAGTCACATGGAGGACACCGGCTTCCTCCAGTCTTTTTACTCAGACCGTTCCGAGAAGTGCGAAATCCGCAACTTCGAGAAGTCGGTGGCAGAGCAGTTCGCTCGCGAGGTGATCAGGCGCACAAATCTCACGGCGTCAAACATGAATGAATTCCTCGACAAGATCTTACAATTCAGCGAGGGAAACCCAGGAGCAATTGTGGCGCTGGTGGAGACGGCGAAGCACCCAAAATATCGTTCGGAAGAACACATCAAGATCAGCCCACTCTACATCGACTTTCGCATGAATTGGTCGCCTGCGGCTCGAAACCGCTCGACGCCGGCTGGAGCTTAATGGCAGAGGAGTCTCTCAACTCGAATCACGTTCGCCGTTTATCGGTCACATGTCGGCACATCGACAAATTGCTGGCTGACATGGAAGGTGCGCTCTCCGTGGATGAGTCCAAACAGGCTTTTCCCGAGTACCTGCTAGACGTCACCCCGGCGCAGCGGCGAATGGCCGAAAACTACATTGCCCGCATACGGGTTCAATTGACCCGTATTCTGGACGGTCAGCGCATTGAGCGCCCCGAGCCTTCAATCCCGGTTAGCCGATGTCTGCATAGCGGACTGACATTTATTACTATTGCCGCCGAGGGATTGCAGCCGAGATACATGCGCGGCTATGGCGAAGTCTCTAGCGCGGCGAGGGCGGACCTTGATCGAATTGCAGCGGAGATGGTGGTCCTCACAGCGGAGTTTGATCGCTATGTCACCAAAGAAATTCATGGGACGACGAGGTCTGCGGCAGAAGAAGTCGTTAAGCCGGAAAGGGATGACAAGACTTGCTGAAATATCTATTCGTTGGCATTGGAGGCTGTCTGGGGTCGATTCTGCGCTTTTGGATTGGCAGTTACATCGGCAGCAAAATGGGAACTCGCTTTCCCTACGGAACGCTCGTCATAAATGTCACGGGTTCGTTTCTCATTGGCTTGATCTTTGCGTTGCTGACCGTGAAGACACATTGGAGTCCCAACTGGCGATACTTGATCCCAATTGGCTTCATCGGAGGCTACACGACCTTTTCCAGCTTTGAGTTTGAGACGCTACGGTCGATTCAGGATGGCCAGATCGGACTGGGGCTTCTCTACGTGGCAACGAGTGTGGTTTTTGGGTTCGTAGCGGTTTGGGGAGGCATGATCGCGGGGAGGGCAATCTCGTGAAAGCTGAAGCCGCTACACATGCGAGCGTAAATCAGGCGCTGACCAAAGGCGCGTGTCCTATCTGTGGGATACTCAGGGATTTCCAGTGGACGCTGGCTGCCATTGTGCGACCGCAAGCAGCTCTGCGATTGTGCAATTTTCATACTTGGGCGCTTGCTCGTTCCAGGGGCGGCTCGCTTGAACGCTCCACACCTGGGGAAAGCGTTTCAAGTGTGTTTCTGGAGATGCTAGAAGGTCCCCCCGCCGGGAAGGTGAGCAGCGATGATTGTGCGCTTTGCCACCGCGTCCGAGAAGAAGAAGTGACCCGCTTGCGTGAACTGGCGCAGCAGTTCCAGCGTCCTATCTTCGTCCAGTGGATGAAGACCCAGGGGAGTCTTTGCCTGGACCACGCTGGGAAACTAAAGGAATTTGTGCCTTTGCGCCTTCGAACACTCATTGACGAAGTCGTGGAACGGAATCGCTCGGAGCTTCGTGAGGAACTGGAGGCCTTTCATGAGCAACTCAAGCAGGGAGTGCACGCCGGTGGCGGATTGCTGGGCCGCGTAGCGGAATTTCTGGTAGGTCAGAGGGGACTCTAATTTCAGGAGGACAACATGCTCACAGCGGGACCAGGTAAAAAGGTCGGCATCTACGTGGCTGAAGACCAGCACTACCACGGAAGCGCCGCTTATGCCGCGATTCTGGATTTTCTCTTCTTCCATGGCGTATCAGGCGCGACTGTGACACGCGGTATCGCTGGATTTGGGGCAGATCATCATCTTCACACGACCAGTCTTGTGGACCTGGCAGTCCATCTCCCTGTGAAGATCGAGTTCATCGAAACCGCGGGAAAAGTCGATGAGTTGTTGCCCAAATTGCAGGCGATGGTAGGCACCGGGCTGATCGAGATGCACGACACTACGATTGTCAAACCTGCCGAGAACAAACAGAAGCAGACGGAACCGGAGAGGCCCGCACTAAAGCGCGAGGGGAAAGCCAAGATGATGCGGATCTACATTGGGGAAAACGATAAGTGGAACGGGAAGCCGTTGCATGAAGCCATCGTCAACGGCCTGCGATCTAACGATATCGCTGGTGTGACAGTTTATCGGGGGATTCTCGGGTATGGCGCCAATCGGAGAATTCATAACGACGCTGCGCTGAGTCTCTCACACGATCGCCCCATCCTACTGTCCGTGGTTGACACCGAGGACAAACTGAAGGCGTTCATGCCCATTCTCGATCAAATGGTGCAGCAGGGCTTAGTCGTGCTGTCCGATGTAGACATCATTAAGTACGCGCATAACTATGAGAAAGCCGAGAGACGGCAGGAGGCGCGGTTATGAAGCTCGAAGGAAAAGCCAAGCTGTTGCGCATTCATTTTGGCGAGGATGACAAGTGGCACGACAAGCCTTTGTACGAGGCGATTGTGACCAAGTGCCGTGAACTCGATATCGCGGGTGCCTCGGTATTTCGCGGTATCGAGGGTTACGGGGCAAGCTCCCGCATTCACAAGGCGCATCTGCTGCGGTCCTCAGATAGACCAATTATGGTGTCCGTGATAGATACCGAGGAGAACCTCAAGAAATTGCTCCCAGCTCTAGACGAAATGGTAGATGAAGGGCTGATTGCAATGTCCGAGGTGGAGGTGATTCGCTATGTGCACCAGGAAGGAGTGCGCTCTCCAGCTTCGCAGTGAAAGGACAAATTGAAACAAGGTCATTAAGGAATGAAGTATGGGAACAGACTCCAAAGAGAACTCGTTGCTAGAGAACTCCTTGGCATTCATAACCTCCGAACACCCACAGGGGTCTCCTGAGAATTCTCACGGAGAATCGGCGCTCTTGCGGCTTGCCGAGTTAGCTGAGGAGTTTGACGCCGAGCAAGTTGCCGCCGATGCGCGGTCTGTGGCCGAACGGGTATCCGAAGGGCGCTTCTACGTTGCTTGTATCGGTCAGTTCAAGCGCGGCAAATCCTCGGTTCTGAATGCGCTGGTAGGCGACAGCATATTGCCCACAGGTGTCGTGCCGGTCACTGCCGTCCCAACGATCGTCCGTTATGGCCGCCGTGCGGCGGCTCGCGTGCGCTTTGAAGCCGGTGAGTGGACAGATATTCCTGTTAAGACCGTTGATGAGTATGTCTCTGAAGAGAAGAACCCCGAGAACGCCAAGCATGTCGCGGCATTGGAAATCTTTGTGCCTAGTCCGCTGCTTGCGCCCGGCATGTGTTTCGTGGACACACCAGGATTGGGATCGGTGTTCACCGGCAATACGGCAGCAACGCAGGCTTTCATTCCGCATATTGATGCGGCGCTGGTCGTGATCGGGGCGGATCCTCCGCTAGCCGGCGAAGAGCTTGTACTGGTTGAGGCAGTCGCGCGGCACGTGCAGGATCTCATTATCACCGTAAACAAGGCGGATCGGACCACGGATGCAGAACGAGCCGAAGCGGTGGCCTTCGCACGACGCCAGCTCGAAAAGCGACTTCCGCAACATTCTGTCGGACCTTTGTTTGAGGTCAGCGCCGCGGAACAGCTCGAACATCGGGGAACAGGTCGCGACTGGAGGAAGCTGGTCGCTGCACTGAACCATTTGATCGAAGGATCGGGCCGTCGTTTGATCCAGGCAGCTTGCGAACGTGGACTAGAACGGATCAGCGAGCAGCTTCTTGTGATCATTTCGGAAGAGCGTGAGGCACTTCAACGTCCGATCGAAGAGTCGGAGACCCGCATTGCCGGAATGAAGCAGACCATTGCCGATGCAGAGCGTTCGATGAGGGATCTCGGGTATCTTTTCATGGCCGAACAACAGCATATTTCGGACATGTTCGTCGATGACCACCAGGCGTTTCTCGCGCGCGTAATGCCGCAGGCGTACAAGGAGTTTGAGATTGTGCTGCCGTCCATATCTGGCTGGCTAGGTCCATCGTATCGCCGGCGCACTTTCGGCGAGGGGCAAGAACTGGCACGCCGTCATGTCATGCCATGGTTGAAGCCCGAGCAGGAAAAAGCAGAGAAAGAATACAGACGTGTTGCGTCGCGGTTCGTAGAAATGGCAAACGAGTTTCTAAAGAAACTTGCGAATGCGGGCATTCCCGAACTGGCGCGGATGCCCCATGCTCTCGATCCGGAACGTGGATTTCGCGTACGCTCTGAATTTACCTTTTACGAGTTCAGAGACGTCGTGCAGCCTGCCTCACCAGTGCGCTGGCTAGCTGACCTGGTTCTTGGCCTCGTAGGCGCTCGGTGGATAATTAGGAACGAGGCCCGAAGGTTTCTCACTAGGCTGCTCGAAACCAACAGCACTCGTGTGCAAAGCGATGTTCTCAACCGGGTTCAGGAAAGCCGAGGCAAGTTAGAAGCCGAGATTCGCAAGCTACTGCACGAGGTCACTCGCATCGCCGAGCAGGCACTGGCACGTGCAAGAAAGGTACGAGAAGAGGGTGCCCCAGCAGTTCAAACTGCGTTACAGCGGCTCGACTGCCTGGAAGAGGAAGTTCGCATACTGGGTGCGCAGTGAGTTTGAACCCGCGACCGCAGTCGTACTATCCTATTCGCCTAGACAATGACAAGACTGTTGTTTCAGTACCCGCACTTTTACCCGCAGTTGCTGTTTCCACCATGCACTGTCAACAACTTCTAGCGCCACCCGTGCCACGAAGTCGTTGTAATCACTGTTAATTTTGACCCTGAAAAGGCTGGCGTCGGCGGTTCTTGACAACAGATTCGTTCCCAATCGAAGACAGCGGGGCGAATGGTGGCGATGGAACACAACAATGCTAATGTTGCAGATCTTGTCCCCGCCGTGTGCTCGGCACGTCGTGAAATGGGCAGTTCTGACAGCGATATTTATCTGGCCGAGCCAGAGACAACTTCCTTCGACTTCGGGCCGTGAGTAACGCGCGCTCCGAATCTCAACGCAAACTTCGGCGTGTGGCTCTTCATTATTTGACGGATGCCAGGTCCAAACTCACGGAAGAGGTTCATTCCCGTGTCATTGCCGATCGTCGAACCAAAATCGCTGAATGGCGCCGACGTGGAACGCGCGTAATACGGGCGATACGCACTGTGGACAGCGACCAAACTTAGTATCCCAAGAAAGTATGAAGTGTTCAGGCTCGTCTTTCCGGAGTCGTTACGAGTAATAAAGATACGAGAGGCTGAGTAGGTGGCGCGGCCCATGAAGCTGCTGCTGGTCGCGAGGTGATAGGGCAGATTCTGCTTGAGCGATGAAGGAAATATGTACTTACCGACAAGGCTATCTTCCTGATTAATCCCCATTTCATAGGAAGTGCTAAAGGTGGGCGGTGGCGCAGCAGTGTTCTGTCTGCGCTCTGTTGCGCGCCTTTCACAATTGATGCCGGCCGCGCCTGGTGTCAAAGACGAGCGCGCTTGATCCACGAACGTTTGGAACTTCTCTGCTAGTTTTGGAGTCTGCACAGCGGACGGGGTATCAGGAAGTGATCCCCACGTGCGCATGTCCTGGTGCTGCGCTTCAAGTGTGTTTGAGCCGTCCCTTTGGGGCAAATCACTTGAAGGGCGACCACTCTGGCTCAATGCCTCGCAAGCGACCAACAGGAAAAAGAAAATGACCGGGATTGGTACGAATCGCTTTACCATAACTCACTCCTGCAAAGCGGCAAGCGACTTTCTGCATCCGGCAATGCACACGAATCGCCCTGTCCTGGCAAGCCGGCTCAAGGGGTAGGCCGCCTGGTTTGACGGGTCCACTACCCACTTGAGGCATCTACAGAGTGGCTCATTGTCTCTCGAAATACTGTGCAGAATGGAACACTTCCGAAGTGTTTTAGGCAAGCTAACAGGTGCGTAACGAGATTGTTACGTTCTCTTTTACTGCAGTGGCAATTCTTAGGGACAAAATGGAACTCCCATCGGGGCCAGCCTGACTTGGAGACTGAGCGTTCTTGGACAAGTTTTCTGAACTCAATATCGTGAGAAGGGCTAAAGCACTGACGGATTTCCGAGGATATCAAATGACAACCGCTGAACTTGAACTGACAACTACGCGCGAGCTTGACGAATCGGGCCCGCGATCATCCTGATTGTACGTCGACGTTGTAATGCGGCTGGGCAAGCCGGTGGATGGGACTGTCCAATTCTAATCAGGCGCCAGGCAAGTTCTGGCAATGCCCAACGATCGCAGCGTGCTCCACCTCTTACCGCGGGCCTTGCTTGTTTTCTCCGCGGCTTCGCTCGCAGAGAGCTTTCTATCGCGATGCGACTCTGTCCTCAAAGCACCCGTGTGCAGTTCACAACCCTCCCCTACGGCTGCACCGCAAGTAGAGCACTGCACGGATAATATCTGTTTAGGGGTGAGTTCCTTGGTTTTCACCACGGCATAATGCCATCGTTCCACAGATGGAAACTGCTCAATATTGCTCATTTTCAACACAATGGAGTCCAAGCGGTCAGGGGCCATTCTCGTGCCGCCAGTTTTTCCCAATTATGTGCAAAAGTGAACAGCTTTGGAGCCGCCGACTCTGGGACAATGTTTGGGAGTGTATCTGGAGTTTGGAGAAGCTTTTGGCGCAGGCAACCAAATTCGATAAGAAAGGGCGCGAGTTTGACCCTAAGAAATTTCTTGCGACCATCGGCGCGGGCAGGAAAGTCGTAAACTTTCCTAAGAAACAAGCGATTTTTGCGCAGGGCGACGCGGCGGATGCAGTCTTCTACATCCAGGATGGTAAGGTTCGACTGACTGTTGTTTCCAATGCTGGCAAGGAAGCAACGCTCGGAATATTGAGTGAGGGAGAGTTTTTCGGGGAAGGCAGCCTGGCTGGGCAACCGCTGCGCATGGGGTCCGCGACTGCCATGACCGCCTGCGAACTTCTGCGGATTGACAAAAAGGCGATGATGCTCGCACTGCATCGCGAACACACGTTCTCGGACCTGTTTGTGGCGTATCTGCTCGCGCGGAACGTCCGATACGAAGAGGACTTAGTCGACCAACTCTTCAATTCCAGCGAAAGGAGGCTAGCGCGAATGCTCCTATTGCTGGCTCGCTTCGGAAAAGAAGGCGTGCCGGAGACCGTAATCCCCAAGATCAGTCAGGAGACTCTGGCAGCGATGATCGGTACAACCCGGTCGCGCGTCAGTTTCTTCATGAACCGGTTCAGAAAGCTGGGCTTCGTGGACTACGGCGCGGATGGCCTGCAAGTTCATAGTTCGCTTCTAAACATCGTTCTCCACGACTAGCAAAAGCTGCAGCGACAGCCAAGCCAATTCCTAGTTTGCCGGATCGAATTCTGTGAATGGCGCCATTTTCGTGGCCACCAGCACTTCCAACAAAGTCGCTGTATTGCGAACGCTTCCCGAGATTACAAGCAGTGCCTCTGAAACGATGGGGTGTTCCTCCGACAGCGTGTCCAGACGGTCACTGACGCCATAGAGCTGGTGAACTTCCTGCAAGATTGCGGTCGTATGCATTTCGGCTTCACGACTTTCTCGAGAGCCTAAGGAGAAGAGAGCTACAGATGGACTGACTTAGTTCAGAGAACCTGAAAGAGGAGAAGGTGCTAACCACCTCAAGTGAATCATATCACGCTGGAAGCAGCCCGACACTGGCCGAATTCCGTGTTTGTGCCTTGTCGTTCGGGACTTGCCCGTTGCAGGGTCACAATCTCTACCGAAGGGACTGTCGCCGTGAGATATATGTCAGAGACAACTTTGAACTTAGCGGTTACTCCGTTGAACTTGACGGCTGTTGTGCCGGTGAGTCTGTTGCTCAAGATGCCGACTGACTTAGCGCGCCTAGCGAGATTGCTGGCTGACGCGTAGCTCAAATACGCCCGAGAACCAGGAGAATGACAACGATGAAGAGGGCCAGTCCCACTCCGCTGGTTGGACCATAGCCCCAACTCCGACTATGCGACCACCGTGGCAAGACGCCCAAGAGTGCTAGAACCAAGATGATGACCAATATCGTTCCAATCATGTTGTGCTCCTTGTTATGTATTCAGTAGTGAAGCGCAGCCTCTCTCGAGGCTGCACTCCTGGAAACATGTCCAAACCCGCTAGAGTGTGACGCTGAGCAAAACGTTCACGCCCGGATACATCGGGTTGCACAGGTAATACACTCCGTTAATTTCGATGACATAAACGTCTTGCGTGTAGAGCCAATTGCTCGGCCACGGATTCACGATTCCGAACCAATAGCCTCCGTATTGGAAGCGGTGATCCCTGGTGTAATCAGCTTGGCTTACACGAAACCTGTGTTGCTCTCCAAAGTTGGCCTTGAAGCGATCGTCTGGAATGCGGCCACCACCGTTATTACCAGCTCGCTGTTCTTGCTGCGCAGGCTGAGCCTGCTGCACGTGTTGCTGCTGCTTGGCCGGTTTCTCCGCGGACTTATTGTTCTTCTCTTGCTGTTGGGCGTTTTTTGCTTCTGGCTTGGCGTTCTTCTTCTGCTCCGCCTGGGGCTTTTGTTCAGGCTTCGCGGACTTTTCTGGTTGCGCTTTTTTCTCTTCTTGGCCAGACTTGGCCTTCTGTTCATCTTGTTGGTCGTGCTGTTCCTGCTGCGCATACGCCGGAGTCGCGACTCCGAGTGCCAACGACAAAACTGCTGTGCTGATCATTCCAATTCGTTTCATTTGTGTTGCTCCTGTCGATCTTTGTCTATGCTGCTTTAGCGCAAGCTTCCTGTGGTTGCGTTGACCGGCTGGCCAATGGCTTCGCCGGAAACGAGAAGTTCCACTCTCCGGTTCTGTTGCCGTCCGGAAGAGTCATCGTTTGAGGCTACCGGCATGGTGTTGCCGAAACCTCTGGCGGAAACCGAACTGGTCAATACACCTTCTTGCACGAGGTAGTCGCGCACCGATCCAGCGCGATTCTCAGAAAGGGTCTGATTCATGGAGTCGCTGCCCACATTGTCCGTGTAGCCACCGACCTCAATGTTTAGCGACGGGTAGGCCAACAAGATTCCAGCGACCTTCGCCAACTTCTCGCGTGCGCCTGACTTCAGCGAATACTTACCCGTGTCAAACAGAACGTCCGACATACTGACGATGAGTCCCCGAGCACTATCGCGGGTTTGGAGAATGGAATTCAACTGCCCGGACAACTTCGTGCGCATAGCGGCTTTATCAGCATCCGCTTGATTCGCACTTGCCTGGGACTGCTGTGCGGCCAAGCGGGATTGATCCGCGTCCGCCTGAGCTGCCGTCAGAGCAGCAGCCGATGCTGCCTGACTGTTTGCCATATCGGACTTGGCCTGTGCCGCCGTGTTTTGTGCATCCACGGCATCGGCGCGGGACTTTGCCGCATCCGAATCTGCCTGAGCCTTCGCGGCTTGGGCATTTTGCATATCCGTTTCGGCCAGAGTTCTGTCGGCTTGAGCTCTCACCGTGTCGGCCTGAGCTTGCTCTTTCTGGCGCCTTGCGCTGTCAGCCTGCCCCTGCAATACCGCCTGCGAATCCGCCGAATCCTGGCGCTCGTTCGCCAGTCGTAGTTCGTCCAGTTTCTTGACTGCGATTTCACGCGCATCTTCCGAGGTCTGGACTGCCTCTCGGGACACGGCGATCAATGACTTTTGGTCGATATGCTTGCTGATCGCGTGTTCGTCCGCATTGTTCATCAACTGGACAGCGTGCTGGTAGCTTTCGCTCGCATACTGCTCGGCTCCTTCGGATTGCGCGATACGCATGGCATTCCGAGCTTCGAAGAATTCGAGTGGCAGCCTGGCATTCAGAACCACCGGATCAAACTTGTAGCCCGTTGGGATATAGCCGCCTCGTTCCATCAGTTCGTACTTCGCGTTGACCGACTCGGAAGTTCCCTTGGTGTCTTCGCGAATCACGTTTTCAAGCACCACCACGTCGCTCGGCTGCCGCACGGCATAATATGGTTCCGCTGTAACGATCAGCGCGAAAGCCTGGAGATCCGTGGTCACGAGCACCTTGCCGCGATGGTTCTCTCCAACTAACACTTCGCCAAGATTTACGGAGCGTCCTTCGGGAGAAACCGCCCACAAGACATAAGTCAGATACTCATTGCCGAAGGTCGTCGGCTTCGCGAGGTCGCCAAATTCGGCTTCGATCTCAATCGATCCGCGCTTGCTGTTTACCTTCGCTTCGCCGTTCGCTGAGGCCATCAAGTCCGTGCCTGCAAAATCCAGCTTGGATGATCCGCTGCGATGTCGATAGTTGACCGCCTGCACGTTGCGGCTGACTACCGTGACCCGGAACGTCGGAGTGTGAGCCATATGCTCGGGAGCCATCGGTGCCTGAGAACTGGTTTGAGCAAACGCGCTCAATGTGAGAGTGATTCCGACTGCCAACAACAACTTAGTTTTCAAAGTATCTCCTCGGCAGGTGTCTGCCATCTTGCGTGCGTTATTTACGTGGTATTCGGTGCGATTGGACCGGGCGGATGATACGCCGGCTGCGCCACTCATTCCACCGTCAATTAAGTTCCCACGTGGATTCGTGACAGCGAATTGAAGAGTCCAAAAACATTCAGCAGCCACAGAACAACGGCAATTACCACCAGACCGTTCAAAATCGACTTGATGGTTCCCTGCATGGGAATGAAGCGATTCACCAGCCAGAGGAGGACACCGACCACGATGAGGACTTCGAGCAGTTGAATTAAAGGCATGATTTTGACCTTTCCTGTCGCGCAGGCTAATGCCTCTCATCCGTCCAGAGGCATTGCCCTAGCTTCGATGTGCCAGACTTTTTAGGGTCGAATCGTGTCACGCTGCCAGGGTTGGCCGCGGATACACGGATGAAGAATGCCGATTGGCTGGATGTGGTCGCTTTAACGTTCAAGACTGAACCCACAGCGACCTGATGAATCAAAGCTGCGAATCAGCATCCGCAGCTTTATCTACACACTCAGTGGAACTAGAATGACAGGGCTCGACCGGCTTGTCTGAGCAAGATAGCTCACATTCGCAAAGCGGAGCCAAAGCCGCGATTCCACTAGTCCTCGACTCTGTGCCGGCGTTCGCAATTTCCGTTAACGTCCAGCCAGGCAAGCAGCGAGCGGACGCTGGCCCGAGCCAGCGCGATGGAGCAGTCTGCTGCTCCGTAATAGATATTGAGGGTGTCGCCGTCGGCATCCATGGTGTAGCCGCACGGGAAGACGACATCGTCCACGTCACCGTGGCGTTCGTAGGAGGCCTCCGGCCCAAAAATCCACGAATCTCCTCGCAACAAACATTTCTCCGGGTTCTCAAGGTCGAACAGCGCCAGGCCTAGTCGGTACAAACAACCTGATGGCGTGTGCCGCACTCCGTGGTAGAAAATGAGCCACCCTCGTGAGGTTTCGATGGGTGGCGGCGACAACCCAATTTTGTTCGCATCCCACCACGCGCCGCGACGCGCTTCCAGCATCAGTCTATGTCTTCCCCAATAGCGCAAATCGGGAGAGTACGAAATCCACATATGCGATCCGAGCGCAGTCATGGGCCGATGAATCAGCGCCCAGCATCCGTTGATTTTTCGCGGCAGGAGCGCCGAGTCTTTATCGTCGGGCGGCATGATGACGCCGTATCTCTCGAAAGTTCGGAAATCTTTCGTTAGAGCCAGAGACACGCCAGGCCCACCGCGCGAATACGACGTGTAGGTAACGACGTATTGCTGCAGCTCAGGTACGAATGTGATGCGTGGATCTTCAATACCCCAGATTTCTTCGGGATATTCCTTCGGGCTGGGCATCAGGGTAGGCTCGCCATCAATCTGCCAGCCATCGACGCCATTCCGGGAGCGTGCGGCACAGAGATGCGACAGTCCGCGCCGATCTTCAACCCGGCATAGAAGCAGAGTGGTTCCATCCGGCAGCAATGTTGCCCCCGCGTTGAACACGCTGTTGATGGAATACGGCCAATCCTTGCGAGTCAGAATGGGATTACCGGGATGACGTAGAAGTAGAGATGGGTAGTGATTGCTTTCGACCTTCAGAATCGTAGTATCGGGAGCGGTCATGATGTTCCTTCCTGGCTTTTGGCTGACATCTCAGGATTTTGGAGCGAATGGATTTCCAGGAGCGCCATGAGAAACGACAGCGTCGATTCCGCACCCTGATTCTGGTTGACGCGCTCGGGATGCAGACCATCGCGACACCCGCCCGTTGCCGAATCATAAAGAGGAAGCTGCAGATCGTTCTCGCCCAAGAACCAGTTGAAAGCCGACCAGGCTTCGCTGCGCCAGCGGCCGTCGCCTGTCACGCGGTACGCCTTGATGCACGCCGAAACCGCGCCGGCGGCCTCAATCGGTTGCTGATCGAAGCGTGCCTTTTCCCCGTCCTGATGGTAGAAACCTTGCGACCCGACCGGCACAAAGTGGCCGTTGGTTTCACAACGCTGCGAATTCATCAGCCAGTCCAGCGCTTCGAGGCCCGCGGAAACCATGCGGTCGTCCGAGCATGCTGAGCCCACGACCAGCAGAGCTTGGGGTAATCTCGCGTTGCCGTATGCCACGACGTTTTCGAACCACTTCCATTCCGGCCTGCGGATCGATTCATACATCTCGAGCAAGCGACGGCTCAGGACCGATCGTATTTTTTGCGCGTCGCGATCTCCGGGAAAGAAATTCAGATATTCCTGAATGCCCAGAAGTGTGTAGGCGGAGGCGCGAGGACTGTAGAATTCCACTGCCGCAGGAAGCGAGAATTCAAACAGTCGTCCGGCCGCGCTTTTCAATCCTTGATCAGCGGACCGCCCTAGGACTGTCCCGAGGCTCCATAGGGCACGTCCATGGCAGTCTTCAGAACCGAGCAATTCGTTCCACCTGCGATCGTAGCCAAGAAAATTCCTAAACCTGCCGTGCGCGGGATCAAAAGCATGTTCGAGGAACGACAAGTAACGAGCAGCGAAATCCGGCGCAAATAAGTCTACTTTCCCAAATCCGCCTTTGCCCAACTGCTCAAGCATGACCGTGAAGATGAGGGCGCGCGCATTGTCGTCGGTGGTATAACCTTCGCCTCGATTGGGAATGGTGAAGATCGCATGCTGCAGCATTCCCGAGTCGTCGGTCAGCGTGTTCACATGATCCAGTTTCAATCCCGGCAGTTGGTTCAACGCTTTGGGAACGGCGCGCGCCGAAAACTGAACCCGGGGATGCTCCATGCGGTCGCTGCGCACCCGTGAAAAGCTCTCCATGTAACCTTGCGCCACTCTTTTCCAGACCATGTCACGCGCAAACAGGTAGGCGCGTTTACGCATGGCGTGGCGGATCGCAGGTGTATTCAGCAGTTCGATTGTCTTATTCGCGATGGCATCTGGATTTTGGAACGGTACCAACGCGCCCCGATGGTCGTCTAACAACTCAATCGCGTGCCAATAGGGAGTCGAAATGATTGCCTTGCCCGCGCCGAGCGCATAGGCGAGCGTACCCGAAACCACCTGCTCCTCATAGCGATAGGGAGTGATGTAAATATCCGCCGCGCTAATGAACGCGGCCATTTCTTCCGGCGTCGCAAAGCGGTCGTAAAAAATCACTTGCGACTCCACTCCTACCTCTTTCGCCAGGGCTTGCAGACTGGCTCGATACTTGTCGCCTTCGCGGCGGAGAATGTGCGGATGCGTTGCGCCCGCCACGATGTACACAACATTCTTGTGTTTCGACAAAATCTGCGGCAGTGCTTGAATGACGTTTTCAATTCCCTTATTTGGTGATAAAAGGCCGAACGTGAGCAGCACAGCCTTCCCTTCCACGCCATAGCGATCTTTGAAGAAATTGGGGTCGAGAAAAGGCAGGTCCGGAACACCGTGGGGAACCATGTCGATCTTGCTGCCGGGCACCTTGAAGACTTCCTGCAAGAACTGGGACGACAGCTCGCTCATGACAATCAGCCGATCCGAGAGCTCGGCGATCTCTTCCACGACCATCAGTTGATCGGGATTCGGCTCGCGCAGAACCGTGTGCAGCGTAGTCACCAGCGGCATTTTCAAACGGCGCAGCAGGTGCAGAATATGACTTCCGGCGGGACCGCCGAAGATTCCATACTCGTGCTGCAGGCAAACCATGTCGATGTTGTTGAAGTTCAGAAATTCAGCCGCGTCTTCATACGACGTCACGTCGTCCTGAGCGAGCGACCAGCGCACGCGCTCGGGATAGTTGTAGCCCTGTTCCGTGTCGTTTACTGGCAATGCCAGCAATCGAGCAGTCCCATATTCCGCGGATATGGCCGCGCACAGGTCAGTAGTGAACGTGGCAATTCCACATTGCCGCGGAAGATAGTTCCCGACTACCGCGATTCGACTAGGGAGCGACGGCTTCGGTGGCACTCGTGCGCGTGTAAGTGTCCGCACCTCCGGTAGCGCCAGGCGAGCGGGAACAACTTCCAGTGTTCCCTTCGAAAATACGGTGACCGGTGACATTAGTCCCTCACTTCCTTGGCAGACTTGTATAAAGAGGTTGCTTTGCAGACGCGCTCACGAATTCCGGGCCAGGTGTTTCGTCCACTGCGGAGTTGGCTGTTCCTAGTATTCAACAACATGGCGCTGGGAGACTGGTCAAAATTGACCACTCTCGGCAAACAATGCGGTCTGAGCAGTTTTTTGATCGGAATCCCCGGTTCGAAACTTGCATAAAACGGATACATGGGGACAAACAGCACTCTGTTGTGCATACACCGCAACCCAAATCAGCTGGGGCTGTTGAAAGAACACGGGCATGAACTAGAAACCGCGACGAATGGGTCCGATGGCTTGCGGCTACTTATGTCGCGTCCTGTGGATGCGGTCGTGCTTGAGCATCACCTGTGTCTCGTGGATGGCGCATCCGTCGCCGATAAGATCAAACAAGCCCGGCCTGATGTACCGGTTGTCATGGTGTTCGATCACGTGAAATTACCTACGCATGATCTAGAGTCCGTCCGATTCAACCGATCACAATTGAACAGCTTTCCTTCCGCGAACTTTCACATCATGTTGGTATAAAACTCAAGAAGGAGTCAGCATTGGTTGCTGGTTGTCCCACGTGCGGTGCCAGAGCGCGAGAGGTGCGAGCTTAGTATCGGTCAGCCCCGCACGGCTTCGCATTCAGCCGACTTTTTGCTACTGAGAAAGATGAAGGGGAAAACCGGGAGCAAAGGCGTCTATGATAATCGCGCCATCGACTGAAGTCTTGCTTTCAATTGACTGCCCGCGGAACGCGCTCAGCCGCGCGCCCACACCGCATCCCGCCGGACTTCTGCGCTATCCATGTAACAGGTTCGCTGCACATGCCGCGAATGCGCCGAAATGATTGAGTAACGGAATCCCAAGAAACGTTTGGTACTGATTCCTGTTATTTCAAGCCCGTTGAAGTTTCCGTTGCTGGCCTTGTCCAGAAGTGAATTCACGGCGTGTTGCATCTTCTTCGCTCCGGGCAACCCGAGGAACATCGCCTTCACCTCTGACGCGATCAGGAAGAAGGTCCATCCCGCCGCACGAATCTTACGATCAACAGCGAACCCATCGCTCCCGTTAAGAACCCTCCATCGCTCCGAGTAGGGCTCGCTCTCCAACCCAAAAAGCGCTGGCCATTCCGACATCAGCATCGTGCCGATTTGAACTTCTTGTGACATGAAAGACCCTCCCCAAAAGCTCCCTTGAATTCTCTTCTACGCCCCAGCGGAATACTGTCTAAAAAGGCTCACCTTCAGAATCTGCCAGATGAGTGTCGCGACTCTGTTTTTTGAGAACCGTGAGAATCTTCCTGCCGTCGCCGATGGTGGCGAGGAAAGGTAGTGGGATCGAAGTCGTGGCTCTTCTTGTCGTTTCTCGGGGACGGGGAAGCCATTTGCCGCGATATTAGTCCTTGCTCGCGAATCTTTTTGGCATGCTTGCGGCTCGCTTCTGCCTGGAGTTGCGTAAGCTGCCGGGACGCGTGTCTGGGTGGTTTCTTTTGATTAATAGTGTTCACCTGGCGAAATCGTCCGAATACAGCCACGTGAGCAATTTTGAACAGCCAACGGAACGGGAAAGGGCGATTATGACGGAACACTAAGAAAGACTAATGTCATCCCCCCGCTCCTTGGAGGACCTATGTGGATTGTTTCAAAGCAGGCCAAGAAATTGGAGCTTGAACACGCAGAACTCGAATCGTTGGTCTTGGAACGCACAGCGGAATTGCAGAACCTTTCTCAGCGCCTGCTTCAGGTGCAGGATGAGGAGAGGCGGAAAGTGGCGCGAGACCTGCACGACACGACTGGCCAAACACTGGCCGCGCTGAAAATAAGCGTTTCGTTTCTTCAAGCGTGCTGCAAGGACGAGCCGTCGAGGCACGCGATTGCTTCCGACGTTGTGAACTTGGCCGATCAGGCGATTGAAGAAATTCGGACGATGTCGTATCTGTTGCATCCGCCACTGTTGGACGAAGTAGGCTTCACGTGCGCCGCCGAGTGGTATGTCGAGGGCTTTGCCAAGCGGAGCGGAATCAGCGTGAGTGTACATATGGCCGAATCGCCTGAACGACTGCCGAAGAAAATGGAGGTCGCGCTTTTCCGCGTGTTACAGGAAAGCTTGACCAACGTGCATCGGCACTCCGGGGCTTCGGCAGTTAGGGTGTGTTTTGAGCGAGGACCTGAAGCCGTGACGCTGGAGATACGAGATTTCGGACGGGGCATACCGGTAGAGGCGTCGGGCCGATTGCGTCAAGCAGGAGTCGGCTTGTCTGGAATGCGCGAGCGAATGCACGAACTGGCCGGCAAGCTTGAAATAGAATCGGGCGGTCAGGGAACAAGCGTGCGGGCTGTCGTTCCGCTCTATAAAATGGTCAGACCCCCTCTCCCAGATTACCGGCAAATCGCTGCGTCAGGGCTGGCTTGCCGATAGGGGATGGCGTGCGGATCGAGCCAACTGATCACCATCGTTCGGGCTGTAGAGGCCTGGATTGGTCGGAAAGGGATGTGGCTGGGACTACCCCTTGTTCTTAACCGACATCCGGCCGACTCTGCAGGAAGATGCGTTCCTGGGAATATAATTTCTCGTGAGGCCTCAACATGAAGATCCTGCTCTATGCGGGACTAGTTCTTATAGCGCTCGGTATCATCTCCCTTGTCGTACCCGTCCCCCACAGCGAGACCGAGGGCATCAAGATCGGGGATACAAAACTGGGCGTTCAGACCAGCCACAGCGAGAAGGTTTCGCCCGTCATCAGCATCGTGCTGATCGCGGGTGGGATCGCGTTGAGCACTGCAGGCTCGCGTTCGCGACACTGAGGCAACACTCACTTCAATCAGTCGCGGTCGCCGCTATACTGCCGTTTGCCTTCCACTGCATTGGAGGAAAGTTCCGCGTCAATCCCGACTCGGTTGCTTTGCTTTGCCGATTCGCGCAAGATAGGCAAATTGCTCCCACTTCGCGGATGTCAGTCTCGCCCGAGATTTCGTTCTCACGCACGGCCGTCCAACCCGCTATCACCGGACCGGCGCACTTGTCACACGAGTAAGCAGAGAGGTGCAGATAATGTCTTTTCATTCAAATCCTCAAATCTCAAACGGTCCTGCGTCGCTTATGCCACGCGTCTGCCGCTGACAAGGTTGATCACCAATAGGACCAGCGCCACAACCAGCAGCAAGTGAATTAACCCACCTGCGATGTGAAGACTGAATCCCAGAAGCCACAGAATCAGAAGCACTACGAAAATTGTCCAAAGCATGTTGAACCTCCAGCTCCCATTCGAGCCCGCAAAGCTTATCTATTTTGTGTTGGCCGGAATCAGCCTCTTCCCACATTCCAGGCACGACGACTGAAAACGCGGCGTAATCAATCCGCAAAACGGGCACATCCTCGCCGTCGCGAAACGGCGCCGCGATGGTCTAAGCGACGACAGCAACATCGAGACTAAAGCTTTGGCTCCTGCCAGTCGTACACGAAGCCGAGCACGCGCGCGATCAAGAGTGTCGTTCATCAATGTTCCACCTACACCATGAGGATCGCAGGAGCGGAGCAATGATTCTGTACAAGATTGCTCACAACCGAGGTGGGGAGTGGAGTGAGCGGTCAGCTATCAGCTCTCAGCTTTCAGCGAATGGTGTCTACTGCTAAGTAGATGTTTACTTTTCAGTACCGGAATGCCACCTGGTGCGGTCTTTTAGAATCAATCACTTAGGAGTAGATTCCCTTCAAGTCTTTGAAACATAAAGAGTTACCACCGTCTCGGATTGATCGCGATGCAGAAATCTTGTCAAGAGGCAAAAGACAGCCGAATTGGCGCAAGTGCATGAAACAAAGGCTGATATAGTTTCGCTCGAAGTGTCGGTTTACCCCCTCGAACATGAAATAATAGATATAGATAGAAAAAAAGCAGCGCGGCCTAGTGGCCGCGCTTTTTATTTGGAGCGAGAAATGGGCGATCGGGTAGAGATTCGGCGCTGTCAGCACATCAAGGTGAATGGAACGCAGTGCGGTTCGCCCGCGCGGCGGAACGAGCCCCACTGCCACTATCACCGGGAAAATCAGCCGGCGCGGGTAAAGGTTGGCGGCGAGGGCGGGGTCGACGTTTTGATACCGGTCCTGGAGGACGCGCAGTCGATCCAATCGGTGGTGAGGCAGGTGGTGATGCTGGTGCTGGGCGGAAAGATCGACAACAAGCAAGCGGGCGTGGTGCTCTATGCGCTGCAGATTGCGTCCAGCAACCTGAAGCGGATGGAGGTGGAGAAGCCGCGTCCGGCGCAGGTTGTGGTGGATCCGGAGAAAGTGGCGGAGACTCCGATGGGGATGACGCCGTGGACGGCAAAGGAAAGAGGGCAGGAGCTGGAGGATGAGGATGTTGGGTTCCAGGGAGAGATCGCGGAGAAACTCAAGCGGGAGGCACGGTCGGCGCGGGAAAGACTCGAAATGTATTCACGCGAAGCGCGGAAGATGGCGGGAGAGGCGCTAAACGAGTTGAAACGGGAGCCCAAGATGGATTACGACCAGATGAGGCGGTCGCTGGCGTCATTCGCAGACATGGTAAAAGACTATTTGGGACGGCCAGTGAGCAGTTGTCCGCCGCCAGACGGCATTTGGAAGTAGGGGTTCGTGGTGCAGCCTCGTTCGTGGTGATGCAAAGGTGGGCCAGCGCCCTGTTAAGCCGATTCACCGCCGAGACGCCGAGGGCGCCGAGTTTAGCTGTTGAAGTCGGTGGGAGGAATGTCGTGTGGGCTTCCCCACACAGCGAAAACCGCGTTGCGTGGGCCACCCGCGTTCGGCTTCGTGTAGTGGTACAGTCCGTTTGAGTCCTTATAAATCAGTCCGGCATATTCTTTGTTTTCTTTTATCGACTTCGGGTTCAATCCCTTGAGGACCGCCTTTGCAGCCGCATCTTGAGTTTTGTACCCAGTAGTGTTGTTCTCCTTATTTTGCGCCGACGCACGGCCAGGCCCGTCGTAATGGTACGCCTATGACTCGATGCGCTT
>JBELAC010000065.1:0-19971 GCA_049509215.1 Terriglobales bacterium | reverse complement strand
ATCAGTAAGAGCAGAACGAGATCAAAGGGCGTCATCTGGCCGACTTCCCTTTTGCCGCTGAGGCGGATCCCCACGAGAACGAGAAGATAGATCACTCCCGTGCGGAGGGCGATTTCAAGGAGCGTGTGGGCGCTAGGGGGAAGCATTTTATGGGCCCTCAGGGACTAAAGCCATTGTTGATGAGAGGCGGCTGACGCAGCCCTTCGGCAGGCTCAGGGCTAGCTCTAAAGGGCCGCTCTTCCACGGGGGCGCAGGCATTCGGAGCGCAGGCATTCCTGAGTTTTGCTGCAAACTGCAAGGGCGTGCCTCTTCGAATGCCACTTCTCACCTATTGCGGCGTCGGCGTGATTGGCACCGGGGCATTTTTCGGAGTGCTTAGATAGCCGGTGATCTTGTTCTTATCCACCGTCCAGACGACGAGTTCGTAGAGCATGTGATCGCGTCCGGTATAGAACTGGACGGGCTCGCTTTGGTTCTTATCTTTCTTCTCGATGGCTTTATCGTCGGCGTTGACGGTTAAGGTGTATTTGCCCTTCTTTGGATCAGTTTTTTTGAGCTGCAAGGCAACGGTCGAAAAGGCCTGGGGCTTCGCGCCTTTGACCAGCGTGAATTCGTAATATTGGCGGTCGCCTCTGTGCTTGAGAGCTTCGAGATCGCCGCGCGTGTTGGCAATGAGGCCACTCTGAACGCCGAGATCGCCACGGGTGCTCTCGAGTTTGGCGATCGTCGCATCGAGCGAGGCCTTGGTGGCGGCGACATCGGATTTCACACCACCGACGTCGGACCTGACCGATCCGACTTCGCCCGCGACTGCGCCTACGTCTTTTTTCAGTTCTGCCGTCTGGGCCGCGCTCCGCACGGCGGCGGCTTGCTGTTGGCGCTGCAACTCCTCGGCGCGCTCCGTCATTTCCTTCTTCGTCACACCAATCTTCTCGCCCAGAGCTTCGGCGTCGGATTCCGCAGACTGCATGCGCTTGGTCAGGTCGGCGATCTTCTTCTGGCTGGCGGCTGAATCGTCGGTGAGTTGAGTCAGCCTGGTGTGCATGTCATGGCCGAAAAACAGTGTCGCGCCGACGTAGACGATTGCCAGCGCTAGAAGGATCCATTTGCCGGCATTGCCACCGGTCTCGGGCTGATACACGTTCGGTTGTTCGCCTGGTTCGGGCATATGTGTTGGCTCCGTTGTAAGTAGACTGTAGGCCTATTGTTTGTGAGATGCGGGTCGCTGTCAATTGCGATTCAGGTACTCGGCCAGACGTAACTTGCTCCGCGCGCGGCAGATAGAATGGAGCGGTGAAACATTGGGATGCCATTGTGATTGGGGCTGGGATCATTGGGTTGTCGGTCGCCATTGAACTGCATAAGCGCGGATTGCGGGTGCTGATCGTGGAAAAAGGCGAACCGGGACGCGAAGCTTCGTGGGCAGCGGGAGGGATGCTGGCTGACTTTCCGCTGGAAATGCCGCCAGCACTGCGGGATCTAGCGGTGGCGAGTGCGAGGATGTACCCAGAGTTCGTGCTGGAACTGGAAGACGAAGCGCGGATGAAGATTGATTTGCGGGAGGTCGGGACGCTGCTTTTTCTGAATCCGCCTGCCGATCAGCCGTTGTTGAAGGACGGGTATTTGCCTGCGCAATGGCGGGAGTTGGAGCCGAACGTTAAGGCAGAAAATGTTCGAGCGAATCGCGTCGTATTTCGTCTTCAAGAACGGTGCGTTGATCCGCGGGATTTGACTTCGGCGGCGATCGCAGCGGCCAAGCATCGGGGGATTGATTTTTCTTCTGGCAACCACGTGCTCGAGATTGAGGTTGCGGACGGGAAGGTTGCCGGGGTGCGCACCAATAAGTCGAGGTTCTCGGCAGGCATCGTGGTGAACTGCGCTGGGGCTTGGGCGGGACAGATCGAAGGAGCGAGTCTCGGCGCGATTCCTACGCGTCCTGTGAAAGGACAGATGCTTTGCGTGGCCATGCCGCATAAGGAGCTGATCCGGCATGTTTTTCGGACGCCGGGGGTTTACCTGATTCCGCGCAGCGATGGGCGATTGGTGATTGGCGCTACGCAGGAGGAGGCGGGTTTCGACAAGCAGACCGTGCCGGAGACCATCCAGGAACTTCGGCAGGAGGCGCTTGACCTGGTTCCGAAACTCGCGGAGGCGCGTTTTCTGGAGGCGTGGGCGGGGCTGCGTCCGGGGACCCCGGATGCGCTTCCGATTCTGGGTGCGACCTCAACGCCGGGATACTTTGCCGCGACTGGACATTTTCGCGATGGGATATTGCTGGCTCCGGTGACGGCGCGGGTGATGGGACAAGTCATTGCCGGGGAGAAGCCGGAGTTTGATTTGGGGGCGTTTGGGGCGGGGAGATTTCGAAACTAGGTTGAAGATCGTAAAAGAAGCTGGGAACCGAAGAGGTATATACTAAAGGGTTTTGGGCGCCTTGCCGTCTATCGTCTATCCAGCGCCAGAAAGGGTACCTATGGCTTCTCCTGCAGTGGATTTTGCGCGCAATAATCAGTCCAGATTTCTCGATGAGTTGAAGGACCTGCTCCGCATTCCGAGCGTCAGCACTTTGGAGGAACACAAGGGCGACGTGTTGAAGGCGGCGGAATTTGTGGCGGCGGAACTGCGGCGTATCGGGATGAACAATGTTGAGATCATTCCGAGCTCGGGACATCCCCTGCTATACGCGGACTGGCTTAACGCTCCGGGCAAGCCGACGGTGCTGATGTATGCGCACTATGATGTGCAGCCGCCGGATCCGATTGAGGAATGGCACACGCCTCCGTTTGAGCCGACGGAGCGGAATAACAACATTTACGCGCGTGGGGCGGTCGACGACAAGGGGCAGCTCTGGATGGAAGTGAAGGCGCTCGAGTCGCTGTTCAAGGCGCACGATGGCAAGCTGCCGATCAATGTGAAAGTGATTTTTGAAGGCGAAGAAGAAGTGGGCGGCGAGGCGATTGCGGAATATGTTCGCAAGGAGAAAGCCAAGCTGAAGGCCGATTTCGCGTTGGTGTGCGATACCGAGCTATTTGCACCGAACCTTCCGACTTTATGCGTCGGACTGCGCGGGCTAGTGTACACGGAGATTGAAGCTTACGGGGCGAAGACCGATTTGCACTCGGGAATTTATGGCGGAGCGGCGCCGAATCCGTTCTTCGCGCTGATTGAGATCATCAGCAAGCTGAAGGACTCGAAGGGAAAAGTGCTGATTCCGGGCTTTTACGCGAAGGTGAAGAAGCCGACCAACGATGAACTGAAGGCGTGGAAGCGACTGCCCTTCAACGAAGAAAAGTATCGGAAGGCGGAGGTTGGGTCGAAGGTGCTGACGGGCGAGCCCGGGTTCTCGGTGCTCTACCGGACATGGGCGCGTCCGACGCTAGAAGTACATGGGATGCCGGGAGGTTTTACTGGAGGCGGCGCGAAGACGGTGATTCCGGCGAAGGCGGCGGCGAAGGTTTCGATGCGGCTGGTGCCGAACCAGGATCCTGAAGACATCCTGAAGCGTTACACGGCGTTTGTGAAGAAGCTGACGCCGAAGGGGATCGAAACGAAGATTAAGGTGCACAGCAAAGGGCCGGCATGCGTAGTCGGCACCGACAACCGGTTCATCAAGGCGGCGACGGAAGCGCTGCACGACACGTTCAAGAAGGATACGGTTTATATCCGGTCGGGCGGGTCGATTCCGATTGTCACGGATTTTCAGGATGTGCTGAAGATTCCATCGGTGATGATGGGGTTTGGGCTGCCGGATGACAACCTCCATGCGCCGAATGAGAAGTTTCACATTCCGAACTTCCATCATGGAATTGAAACGATCTGTCTGTTCTTTGAGAAACTGGGCGGGTAAGGCAAGACCTTAACCACGGAGGGCACGGAGGTCACGTCGAAGCAGGTTTGCTTCCGCCGTGAAAGACGTGCCCTTTTCCAGTTCCAGCGTGTGGCACGTGTAGATCGAGGGACCTCCTCGGTACCCGGCAATCAGCCTATTTCGGTTAGAATAATGATTGCGAGGCTTTCTCGTATGCGTGCACGGATTGCCGCGTCGGCGGTGATGTTTGTGATGGTTGCGCTGGTCTCGGCTCCCTGGCTGGTATCGGAGTCGGACCAGGGGGTGCCGCACTTTAACCCGGGGCCTGCGGCGAAGGGTGAGAAGTTGGAGCCGATCCTCACCAAGGACCAGCTCTGGGGACCCAATGCGCAATATCCATATCAGATTCATGCGTACGAGCTGGCAGCGAAGATTCCCGATGTTATCTACCAGCAGCCGTGTTATTGCTACTGTGACCGGGGCATGGGGCACAAGAGCCTGCATAGCTGCTTTTCGGGGACGCATGGCGCCGAGTGCGGCACGTGTTTGAAGGAGCTGTATTACACCTATACGATGTACAAGCAGGGCAAGACGGCGCGCCAGATCCGGGCCGGTATCATCAAGGGCGAGTGGAAGGCGATCGATCTGGAGAAGGCAGCCAGCATCGAGTAAGCATCGGCCGTTTTGGTTTCCTGCCCATGACATTTGGCAAGAGCATTTCTACTTTGAGACGAAATGAGGGCTTTTGATGGCATTGAAGGTTACTCCGAAGAAACAGGCCGCTGAGGATCCGCGGCACGTTGAGGCGTTGAAGAATTATGAAACCGGGCTGCGCGCGCTGCAGGAACACAAGTTCGAGAAGGCAAAAGCGAGCCTGCAGAAGGTGCTGACGGGTTCCGATAAAGCGCTGGTCGACCGTGCGCAGGTGCACATTCTGACGTGCGATCAGCACGCGGAAAAGGCTGCGCTTCATTTCAAAACGCCGGAAGAGCATTTTGACTATGCGATGTGGTTAATGAACGCGGGCGAGTTCGGACAGGCGGGCGAGCATCTGGACAAATTACTAAAGCAGCAGCCGAAGTCCGACTATGTGCTTTATGGTCTGGCCGCGTTGTATTGCATGACCGGACACGTGGAAGAGTCGCTGAAGACGCTGAGCGAGGCGATCCAAGCCGGGCCAGCGCTTCGCTTCCAGGCGCGCAACGATACGGATTTTCAGAATCTGGCCGAGGATCCGCGGTTTACCGAACTGCTCTATCCAGATCCGGGACCGGATGAAGCAGAATCGCCGCAGGAAGAAACCAGCGCCTACTAACTGCAAGCCGAGGCGGTATGGTCCCCCAGCAAGGCACAAACATATCTGAACGAGAGAGTGCGGCACCGCACCTGCGCGTGGTGGCGATCGGCGGGGGTACGGGACTCTCGACGCTCCTAAAAGGGCTCAAACGTTATGTGCTAACGCCGACGCTGGCGGATTCGGGCGAGGTTGCGATCGCCGAGCTGTGCGGAGTGGTCACCGTCAGCGACGATGGCGGGTCGAGCGGGCGGCTGCGAAAAGAGTTCAACATGCTGCCGCCGGGCGACGTGCGCAACTGCATTGTCGCACTATCAGAAGATGAAGCCCTGCTTTCGAGGCTCTTTCAGCACCGATTTCAGAAAGGGTCCGGGCTCGAGGGCCACAGCTTCGGCAATCTTTTTCTCGCTGCGCTGACTTCCATTACGGGAGATTTCGCCGAGGCAGTGCGGCTGTCGTCGGAAATTCTGCTCACGCGCGGACATATCTATCCCGCGACCATGGCGTCCATTGAGCTGGAGGCTGAGTTTGAAGACGGCACGCGGGTACGGGGCGAGACACGCATCACGGCCAGCAAGGGCAGGATTCGAGAGCTCACGCTGGTGCCTCCGGATGCGAATCCTCTTCCACAGACGCTGGAAGCGATTGCAACGGCCGACTTGATCACAATCGGGCCGGGGTCTCTGTTCACCAGCCTGATTCCGAATCTTCTGGTGCGCGGGATGGTGAAAGCGATTGCGGACTCGAATGCTATTAAAGTATATGTTTGCAATCTGATGACGCAGGCGAATGAAAGTCTTAGTTTAACAGCGGCCGATCACATCCGAGCGCTGAACCGGCACGCCCATGCGCAACTGTTTGACTATGCGATGATCAATCGCAAGGCGGCCTCCGATGAGATGAAAGCCAAGTATGCGCTGGAAGGGGCTTCGCAGATCGTGGCCGACCTGGGAGCGATTGAGACCCTGGGCGTTTGTCCGGTGCTGGGGGATTATCTGGAGGAAGGCACCGTGGCACGTCACGCCACGGACCAGGTTGCGCACGACCTGATTACCTTGATGGCGAAGAGCCCGAAACACTCTACGACGTCGCGATAGACGGGCTCAGCCCTGACACCGCCCGAGGCATCCCGCTCGCGATATATTGACTAAAGCATGTCAAAAGCTTCCCTCAAGAATCTGAAATCTTCTCCTGCTCGCGCGCCGCGAGTAGCCATTGCGATTATGGCCGCCGGAAAGGGTACGCGGCTGAAGTCGAAACACCCGAAGGTCCTGCACGAGATTGCGGGCAAGCCGATTCTGGCGCACGTCATTGCGACGGCTACCCAGATTGTGCCCGCAGCCGACATTTTTGTGATCATTGGCCACGAAGCTGAGCAGGTGCGAGAGGCGGTTCGCGAGACCGGGGCGAACTTTGTGTTACAAGCCGAGCAGCGCGGCACCGGTCACGCACTGATGATGGCTCGAGCGGCGCTTTCGCCTTATGACGAAGTGGTCGTGCTGTCGGGTGATGCGCCGCTGATCACGGCGGAGACCATTCGGAATCTCAGCGCATTTCATGACGCCGAGAAAGCGGCGATGACGCTGCTGAGCGCCGATCTGGAGAATCCTTTTGGATATGGACGGGTTTTGCGTAAAAGTGCACGCGGAGGCGAGGTGCGCGCCATTGTCGAAGAAAAGGCAGCGAGCGCCGCGCAGAAGAAGATTCGCGAAATCAATTCTGGCTTTTATGTGTTTTCGGTGCCTGCGCTGTACCAGCACATCGGGGAGCTTTCGACGGAGAATCCGCACCACGAGTACTACCTCACCGACATGGCGGCTGCGTTTCAGAAAGCGCGCAAGAAGGTGGTTGCTCTCAAGACAGACGATGCGGAAGAAGTGCTGGGCAGCAATACGAGAGCGGAGATCGTGGATCTGGATGCCCGCCTGCGGCTGGCAAAGTGCCATCGGCTGATGACGGAGGGCGTGACAATTTTCTATCCTCAGACTTGCGTGATTGACAGCGAGGTGGAAGTCGGCGCGGACACGGTGATCGAACCGTTCGTGCAGTTATTGGGCGGGACGAAGATTGGCGGAGATTGCCGAATCCGTTCGTACACGGTGATCAAGGATTCCGAGGTTGGGGATAACGTGACTGTCAACGCGTTGACCGTCATGGATCATGCTCGGGTGGCGACGGGGGCGATCGTGGGTCCATATTCGCGGCTGCGACCCGGCAGCGACATCGGCGAAGGAGCGCACGTCGGCAATTTTGTTGAGACCAAGAAGATCAAGCTGGGCAAGGGCTCGAAGGCCAATCACCTGACTTACTTGGGGGACGCGGAGATTGGCGACGGCGTGAATGTGGGCGCTGGGACCATTACGTGCAACTACGACGGCGTCAACAAGCACAAGACGGTCATCGAAGACGGCGTGTTTATTGGGAGCGACTCGACGCTGGTGGCGCCGGTGAAGATTGGGCGCGGATCGTATGTTGCGGCGGCCAGTTGCATTACGGAAGACGTTCCGGCGGATGCGCTGGCGCTGGGCCGGGCGCGGCAGATCACGAAAGAAGGATGGGCCGCAGCCAAGCGCGCGGCACGGAAGTCGGACGAAAAATGAAAAGTCCCGGAAGGAGTCTCCGGGACCTCAACACTCAAATCGAAGAACCTTCCTTTTTGAATCCTTCTAGTGAGAAACGGCGGCGAACAGAGGCGACTTCATGAGCGCCTGGAACTTCTGATCGTCGGTCTTGAAGTGCAATAACAGAGTCGCACTGTCGAAGTCGACCGTGGTCGCATCCAGTGCCGTTTTCTCGGACGGCGTCGCGCTCATTTTCTTCAGCAGGATTCCCGCTTTTACAACCGATGCAAGCGTACCTGCTGTCATGGAATCCGCGGTCAGCACGCTCAAATCGAAATTCACTCCGCTCTGAAAATTCATGGTGTAGCGCGAAGCGAGAATTCGTTTCTTAATGGTTTCGTAGTCGGCAACTTTGGCGGCGTCGCCCATCGCGGAGCGCATCATTGCCTGGGTGCCTTCCTGGTCAAGAATGCTCCACACGGAGGAGCCGTCGACGGCCGCCATCTGATCGGACATCTGAGGGTTGGAATCGAGGGACGGGCGTTTGCCGTCCTTGGCATCGAGCGCACTATGCAGCGAAGGCTCGGGGCCAAAGGCCATCGTATTGTCGTCGAGGAAGGTCATGACGTAGCCGCCATCCATGGGATAGACATTGGTGGTGCCGTATTTGGTCGCGGCGATTTTCTTCAGTTTCAGTTTCTTGAGGACCGCCTTCGCGGAAAATGAACCTTGGGCAACACAGACGGTCTGAATGCCGACTTTTGGCGTGCGGAAGGAGATGAAATTGAGTTGATCGAGATCGTGATCGGAGTCGATGCCGATGCTCTTCAACGAGGCTTCAAAATTCTTCAAGTCCGGAGGAAGAACCTGGTCCTTCAACTGCAGGGCGGTGGGCGAATCCTTTAGCGCGCGATAGTCGACGCCGATCAGTTGCTGAATCTCAGCTGGCACCATCGAACGCGCCGACGATGCGATGGGCATGGCCAATCCAGCGGCAGCCCAAAAGAGCAGGGCGAGCAAACACAATTTCTTCATAACACTCCTCAACGATGTATTTGCACGATTAGATGCAAATCAACCGGCAAAATAGGTAGTGAGATCTATTTTAGACCGGATTTCACAGGGCGGACGGGTACCTAAGTGCATTCCTCCTGCTGGAGGTAGAACGGCAGAAACGTCGGCGCTTGCGCGCGAAAACATCACTCGTGAAGCAGGGCGACTTTCGCGCGGGTTTCGGCGACAAAGGCATCATCTTTCAATGAGCCCAGATTGATCTCCACGTTCGCCAATGCCCCGGCCAGTGCGGCTTTCGCGAGGGCGATTGCGGTGGCGAGATCGGACTTCATGTTCGGGTTGGTGATCGGAATCAGCTTGCTCGCAATCTGGACCAGTTCGGCCGAACGCTCGGCCACGCCCAGCGGAACACTGGTCGCGAGTTTGAGGGCCGAGGTAATGGCGGCGCCGCCGTCGGCGGACTCTTTCGCCGCTTTATAGGCCTTCATGACCGTGTTGTAGGACTCAGCGTCGGAATCGATTGCGGCTTTGAGGTCCTCACGAAGCTGGCCTAATCGCGCGATGGATTCGCTCAGAGTAGCTTCATATTGCACATAGGCTTTCTTGCCACGGGACATGGAAGCGACCATGTTGGCCAGGCCGGCGGCCATGGCTGCGGTCGCGGCCGCGGCGCTGCCACCGCCGGGAGTCGCAGTGGGCGCGGCGAGCTGCTCGATGAAAGGCTCGACGCCGGCACGAAGACCGCCGACCGCCATTTTGCCGCCCATGACGGCGGCGAGGCGATTTTCAAGGATCAGAGATGAATCAAAATTCTCAACTTGCAGAAACCATTCGGCTGCCTGCTCCAAGGCTTTCTTAGGAATGAGGCCGACGATCTCGCTGGATACGGGGATCACGCCGTAACGTTCCGCTTCCCTCTTTACCAGCGCAAAGGCACGATGGACCGGAGTCTGCTCGAAGTCGGTGAGGTTCATGGAAACCTGGGCCAGACCGCGGACGAGAAAGCCTGCTCCTTTGACGAAACGCAGGCCGCCGCTTGAGAAGCGTACGGCTTTGGCAATCTTTTTGGCGATTTCGACATCAGGAGTGTTCAGGAATACGTTATAGGCGATGAGAAATTTGCGGGCTCCGACGACGGTTGCGCCGGCAGTCGGATGAACGCGCGGCTCGCCGAAATCGGGCTTGCGTGCAGGGTTTGTGGCGATGTCGGCGCGAATGCCTTCGAACTGGCCGCGCCGGATGTTTTCAAGATTCTGGCGCTCAGGGGTGGTTGCGGCCGCTTCGTACAAATAGACGGGAATCTGGAAGCGCTTCCAGATCTGGGCGCCGACGTGCTTTGCCATGGCCACGCAATCTTCGATGGTCACGCCGTCAATCGGGATAAAAGGGATCACATCAGACGCGCCCATGCGGGGATGAGCACCCTGATGCTTAGTCAGGTCGATTAACTCGGCGGCCTTCCCTACTCCCCGAATGGCGGCTTCCTGAATGGCTTCGCGTTCGCCGACCAGAGTGATGACGCAGCGGTTATGGTCGGCGTCCATTTCGCGATCGAGAAGAAATACGCCGGGAACTTTCATCGCCTCGACAATGGCGTCGACCTTGGATTGGTCGCGGCCTTCAGAAAAATTAGGAACGCATTCCACAAGAGTGCTGGGCATAAGCGAGAAGGATAAAGGGAGCGGGGGATGGCCGCAAGCGTGGGCGGCTGTCGGTGCCGGGCGGGACAGGTCAAATTCCGTTCCACGGATTTCGCGGATCGAGGACCAGCTGACCGTTGTGATCCGCGTGATGCGTTTCGACCGGCGGGATGATTCACACGAAATTGCCTGGACGGCTTTAGGTCACTTTGCGAGATAGGTCACTTTGCGATTTGACAAGTTGCAGGCGGGAGAGGCAGACTGCAACGACCATGCGACCCGCTTCCTGCCTTTCCGGCCGCGGCTTCACCTGACGGTAGGCCCTCCTAAAACGTCCGTCGGCCGTTTCTAGCTTTTACAATCCACCGAATCGAAAGGATGCTGTCATGGGTCGTCGATTGCTTGTCGCCGTTGTGTCGCTTGCTGTTTTCGCAATGCTGCTTTTGCCTGCGCCTGCCTCGGCGCAGAATACCAACAGCCCAACTGAGCGCCACTTCACATTCCACTATGCCTTCGCGGTCAAGAACATCCAACCGGGCGAGCACGTGCGGGTCTGGATTCCGCTGGCGCATTCGGACGCGTTTCAGGATGTGCGGGTGACGGCGAAATCGGGCGACCTGGCGCTCAAGAAGGTCCGGCAGTCGGAGTATGGTAACGAGGTTCTCTATGCGGAGTCGAGAAAAGCGGATAAGGACGAATACCGGTTTTCGGTGGATTATGATGTCGTCCGGCGGGAGCACGTGGTGCTGATTGAGGGGAAGCCTGAGCCTGGATTGACGAAAAGCCAATCGGCTCCCAAGCTAGAATTTGCGCGGTTCCTGGAGGCGGACCGACTTGTGCCGATCACGGGCGTGCCTGCCGAACTTGCGGTCGAGCAAACCAAGGGCGCGACCACGCAGCTCGAAAAAGCGAAGGACATTTATGAGTACGTGTTTCGGACGATGAAGTATGACAAAAGTGGGACCGGTTGGGGACACGGCGACACGCTCTGGGCTTGCGACTCGAAGCACGGCAACTGCACCGATTTTCACTCCGTGTTCATCGCGATGGCACGCTCGCAGAAGATTCCGGCGCGATTTCAGATTGGATTTCCCTTGCCCGCCGATAAATCTTCGGCAGAGATTCCGGGATATCACTGCTGGGCCGAGTTTTATGTCGATTCGATCGGCTGGATTCCGGTCGACATTTCCGAGGCGTGGAAGCATCAAGAGAAGCATGATTATTTCTTCGGAGCGCATGCCGCGAACCGCATGCAGTTCACGCAGGGTCGCGATCTGAAACTGACTCCGGCGCAGGACGGCCCGCCGCTCAATTATTTTGTTTATCCGTATGTGGAGGTCGCGGGGAAGGAATATGGGAATGTTTCGATTGCGTTCTCGTTTCAAGAGGCCGAAAGCCGGCTCAACAGCGTAGGTGTGTTGCACGAGCGCATGCTACCGGCAACGACGCGCAATGCTAGAATCTGTTGCGCAGTCAGCGACGATTCCATCGAAGAGGAGTGAGCGATGCCAAAATTCGTAATCGAGCGTGAGATCCCTAATGTGGGCAAACTGACTCCACAGGAATTGCAGGGCGTGTCGCAGAAATCGTGTGGAGTTTTGCAAAAACTTGGGCCGCAGGTGCAGTGGCTGGAAAGCTTTGTCACCGATGACAAGATTTACTGCATCTACATTGCTCCGAATGAGGAGAGCATTCGCGAACATGCGCGACTGGGAGGATTTCCGGCCAACCGCATTTCGGCCGTGCGATCGATTATCGGGCCGACGACGGCGGAAGGCTGAGCGCAGGCCGACGTGACCAATCCCAGCAGGCCATCCGTTCATCGGCCGGACGTTGATAAGCCGGATTTTCGCAGACCGACCATTGGCGTGTTCGATTCGGGCGTAGGCGGCCTTACGGTTCTTTCTGCTCTACTGCGGCAGATTCCCGATGCCGATTATCTTTACTTTGGTGACACGGCCCGGCTGCCGTATGGGTCGAAGTCGGCGGCAACGGTGGCCCATTATGCGGTGGATGCGATCCGGCACTTGCAGTCGCAGGGAGCGGAGTTGCTGGTGATTGCCTGCAACACGGCAACAGCGCTTGCGTTCGACGAAATCAAGGCTGCATCGCAGGTGGACGTTGTAGGAGTAGTCGAACCGGGAGCCGAGGCGGCCGCGGCCGCCAGCCGCAACCGCAAGGTGGTCGTGATCGGAACCGAAGCGACCACGGCGAGCCATGCTTACCAGCGTGCGCTCGAAGCGCAGAATATTGTCGTCAGGGAAAAAGCCTGCCCCCTTCTTGTTCCTCTGGTGGAAGAAGGGTGGGTGGAGCACCCCGTGACCGAGCAGGTTGCCAAGATTTATTTGACCGAGGCGTTCGCGGACGACACGCGCGACGCGGATGTTCTGGTGCTGGGGTGCACGCACTATCCCTTGATCAAGCCTCTACTGCGCCGGGTGGCACCGGCGCATGTGACAATCGTCGACTCGGCCGAATCGACGGCACATGAGGTAGCGCGGCGGTTGAAAATCGAGCACTTGCCATCTGCCGGTGAGCCGGAACGCAGAAGTGTGCCACGGCTACGGTTCTTTGCCACCGATTCGGCGGAGAAATTCAAGAGATTGGGAACGCGGTTTTTGGGCCGTCCGGTTGAAGATGTGGTGCACGTGGATTTGAAAGAGTAGTTCTTTAAGCCTTTGGTCCTGCGGAAACACCTGCACAGGGGCGCACCCTAAATGGGGTTTTAGGGCTCGCCAGGCTCATCTCTCACACCAAGACGTGACCTGCTTCACTGACACTGCGTACTCCGGGAGAGAAACTTTCCGGCACGCACACTATCGCTTCTCCGAAGAGCGCCAATGACGACCGGACGCTCCGGCGCTTGATGGGGAGCCTCCATAACCTCTCACTCAGCTAGTTGAACGTCTCGTCGCAGGAGGACCGAATGACTTACCTACACAGTTTATTGAAACGCCACGGTCCCGGATGGCTGCTGATGGCAGCGTCTCTGGGATTTTTTGTTGTCATGATTCAGCTCGCGCGGGCACAAACGCTGACAACTCTCTACAGCTTCACCGGAGGCTCCGATGGCTTCGGTCCAGCAGGCAAGTTGCTGATGGACAACGCGGGCAACCTCTACGGAACAACCGAATTTGGCGGCACCGGCTCCTGCCAAGGCCCAAACGGGCTGACGGGCTGCGGCACAGTATTCAAAATTACTCCGAGCGGCGTGGAAACCGTACTCTACAGGTTCACCGGCGGAGCAGACGGGGCGGAGCCAATCGGCGGTCTGGTTTTCGATGGCCAGGGAAACCTCTATGGCACAACCTACACTGGCGGCATCGTCAACTCCGATTGTCTTACAGGCTGCGGAGTGGTGTTCGAAGTATCCCCGTCGGGCTCGGAGGACGTTCTGTACAGCTTTAAGGGAGGAACGGATGCGGCCTACCCCTCGGGGGATTTAACCTTCGACGCGCAAGGCGATTTATTAGGGACGACATTTAACATCTTAGGGGGCGGAGGGCCCGACAGCTACTACTCGGTTTTTAAGGTCACTACGGAAGGTGTGGAAACTGTGCTCTACAGTTTCAGTGGCGGAGCCGACGGTGGCGCGCCGCGGGCGGGTCTGCTTCTCGACAAGCAGGGTAATATTTATGGCGCAGCCTATTACGGGGGTGCGTACGCAAACGGCGTCCTCTTCGAGATAACCGCATCGGGCGCTGAGAAAACGCTCTTCTCATTTCCGGGTGGCAGCCATGGATCTTTTCCCAACGGTGGACTCATCCGCGATGCGAAAGGCAACCTCTACGGCACGACCGAATATGGTGGCGCGGGCTTGGCCGGTGATCATACAGGATGCGGAGTGTTGTTTGAACTCACTTCGAAGGGAGCCGAAAAGGTGCTTTGGAGATTCCCTGCGGGTAAAAAGTCGAATCCATGCGAGCCGACCGCCGGTTTGGCCATAGATGCGACCGGTAATTTCTACGGCACAACGTATTTCGGGTCTGGGGAAAGCCGTGATTGGGGCACACTATTTGAGAGACCAATAATAGGCAAGCCGAAGATGCTCGCTGGACTAAATGGCCACCCTGAAGCGACTGTTATCCTCGATAACCAAGGGAATCTTTACGGCACGACTTTCGATGGCGGGGATTTTGGCTACGGTATGGTATTCAAGTTCGCGCCGTAGCGATGATGGGAAATCGTTTGGGGGCACAAGCCACTTGGCAGAGTGCCCCCTTTCTTTTGCACCGGAAGTCGGGGCATTTCCCTAATCGAGTTGCGGCCTCAACTGACGTTCGGGAAGCCTCTGCGTGACCGGGCGCTTCCCATACCCTAAAGAAAAACGGCCGCAACTGGCGGCCGTTCTCTTGGGCTCCTAACCTTAAACTTCAGGATCTGAAATCCCAGGATCTCAAATTTCAGTCTCGGCCTGCGATGAATTTCAGTACAGGCGGAAGCTGACTTCCACGTTGATCTGCACGGCCACTGGTTTGCCATCTTTCAGAGCGGGTTCGAAGCGCCAGGTTTTTACGGCTTCGATCGCTTTTTCATCCAGACCCAGTCCTAACGTGCGTTGCACGCGAATGTCGCGCGGGCGTCCATCCGGACCGACGACCAGCCAGAGAACGCAGGTTCCCTGGTACTTAGCCTTGCGGGCTTCCTCGGAATATTCGGGTTCGGGCGAGTAGACAGCCTTGGGGGCGGAAACACCGCCTCCAACCTTGAAGGCACCGCCGCCCGTGCCGCCACCGTGACCGGGACCGAATCCGGGACCTTCGCCGCTACCGACGCCTCCGCCATTACCCGATCCGATGCCTCCGCCGGAACCGGTGCCGTTGGACGGGAATGCTGCCGGCATGCGTGAAAGCGGGTCGCCGAGGTTGGGCAGATTGGGCTGGGCGATGTGAACATCCGGCGGAATCACAACCGTCGGCTCCATCGGGAGCTTAGGAGCTTCATTCCGGATAACTGCGACCGGGGGCGTGAACTGTTGCATCGATTGCTTTGGTAAGCGACCCTGCGATGCTTGCAGTTTGTCGCGGTCGCCGCCACCACCACCGCCTCCGGATACGGACTTCGAGGGCTCCAGCGTAGGCATGTCCGAAGGAGCGATCAATTCGACCGTCTCTTTCGGCTTGACGATTTCTTTCACCATGCGCTGGCCGAGAATCGTGCCAGCGATAATCAGCGCGAGGGCAATGATGTGAATGACGGTCGAGCCGAGCGCGCCCTTGCCCTTGTAGTTGTAGAAGCCCCAGATGTCCCGCACCGGGACGGGCTTCGAAGTCAGGACCAAAGGCGGTAATTTTTTCGGGAAGAAAAAATCGTCGATGTTGTGGAACAGGGATTTCCAGATCGGCTCGTCGAGAGTCTGGTTGTGGAGCAGGAGGTGGAGTTCGGGCTCTGGGCCGAGCGCACGCTTATCCGGCAGTGTTTCAAGTTCTGGCATATTTTCCCGAGAGCTTCAGATGTGCGGGCCGAAAAGGACGCGCATCTGGTAGCCGCTGATTTAGATGCTCGCATCCCAGTCAACGGTCGCTCCAAAATCACTCACGCAAGGTCACCGAACAGGTTAACCCATCCACATGTAAAGGTTAGATGCCGGGTTGCTGCGATCTGCAGAAAATTGTACACGGTTTCTGGGCGTGAACGACAGGTACTTTTCGAGTTCGTGGGGGAGGGGCGGCGCCGAATAGACGTGTCCTTCCGCGCTCCCTATAATGAAAAGATTCAATCATTTGGGAGAACCCTGCTCGTGCCGCTGGAGCTGAAATCCACAATCAATCTGCCGAAAACCGACTTTCCCATGAAGGCGAACCTGCCCGGGAACGAGCCCAAAATGCTCGCCCGCTGGGAGCAGGAGAAGCTCTACGACCGCATCCGCGCGGCGCGTAAGGGGTCGCCGGTCTACATCCTGCATGATGGGCCGCCCTACACGAGCGGGCCGATCCACCTGGGCACGGCGATGAACAAATGCCTGAAGGATTTCATCGTGAAGTCGAAAACGATGTCGGGGTACGACGCGCCGTACGTACCGGGCTGGGATTGCCACGGCTTGCCGATCGAGATCAAGGTTGATAAGGAACTGGGCGGCAAGAAGCTGCAGATGCCAGCCACATCGGTGCGAAACGCTTGCAGGAAGTATGCTCAGAAATTTCTCGACCTGCAGCGGCAACAATTCAAGCGCATCGGCGTGTTCGGACGCTTTGACCAGCCGTATGCCACCATGACTCCGCAGTACGAGTCGGTGGTGCTACAGACGTTTTTTTCGTTTTATGAAAATGGATTCGTCTACAAGGGACTGCGCGCCGTTTACTGGTGCATGCACGACGAAACCGCCCTGGCTGAAGCTGAGGTTGAGTACGAAGATCACACCAGCCCGACGGTGTGGGTGAAGTACGCGCTGCGGGATGACCCGGCGCAGATTGATCCGTCGCTGGCCGGAAAAAAGCTGAACACCATTATTTGGACGACAACTCCGTGGACACTGCCGGCTTCGATGGCGGTGGCGTTTCATCCGGATGAAGAGTATGTGGCGATTGAGTCGGGTGGCGAGGGTTACATTGTTGCGTCGAAGCTGGCGAAAGATGCGGCCGAGAAATGCGGATTGGCGAATGCGCGCGAGCTGGCTCACTTCCCGGGACGCAAGATGGAGCGGCTGAACTTTCAGCATCCGTTTCTGGATCGCAAGATTTTGGGCGTGCTGGCCGACTACGTGACCATGGACACAGGCACGGGAGTGGTCCATACAGCGCCATCGCACGGCGCGGAGGACTTCATCACGGGCGTGAAATACGGCCTGGATGCGACGAGCAACGTTGATGAAAAAGGTATCTTGCGGAATGGCCTGCCGGAATATGAAGGCAAGCGGGTGTGGGACGCGAACCAGCCGATTCTCGATCTGGTCAAAAGCCGGGGCGCGCTGCTGCACACGGAAAAAACGGTGCACTCGTATCCGCATTGCTGGCGCTGCCACAATCCCGTCATTTTTCGCGCGACCGAGCAGTGGTTCATTTCGATGGATACGCCGATGCCGGGAGGCGCGGGAAAAGGAGACACGCTGCGCACGCGCACGCTGAGCGAGATCAAGAAGGTGAAATGGGATCCGGCGTGGGGCGAAGAGCGGCTGTCGAACATGATCCAGACGCGTCCCGACTGGTGTATTTCGCGACAGCGCGTGTGGGGAGTGCCGATCGCTGTTTTTCTGTGTGAGAGCTGCGGCAAGCCGCTGAATGACCCAGCGGTTAACAAGAAAGTTGTCGAGCTTTTTGCCCGCGCTGGGGCGGACGCATGGTTTACATCCGAGTCCGATAACCTCGTTCCGGCTGGAACAAAATGTCCGCACTGCGGCGGGACAAAGTTCGAAAAAGAACTCGATATTTTTGATGTCTGGCTGGAGTCGGGAGCAAGTTACCTGGCGCTGGTCAGAGCGGACCCGGAATATCCGTGGCCGTCGGACCTGTATCTGGAGGGCGGCGATCAATACCGCGGATGGTTCCAGTCTTCCCTGCTCTGTGCGATGGGCACGCATGCCACTCCTCCGTATAAGAACGTGGTGACGCCGGGATGGACGCTGGATGAAAAAGGCCAGGCGATGTCGAAGTCACGCGGTAACGATGTGGATCCCGTGGACATTGCGAACCGGCTGGGCGGAGAAGTTGTGCGCTTCTGGACCGCATCGGTGGATTTCCGCGAAGACGTGGTCGGGTCGGAAGCGCTGATGCAGCGAGTGGGCGAGAACTACAAGAAGATTCGGAATACGTTCCGCTACATTCTCGGCAATCTTTATGATTTCGATCCGACGAAGGACGCTGTTGCTTTTGGTGAGATGGAAGCGCTCGACCAGTACATGCTGCGGCAAACGTGCGCGTTCGCCGCGGAGGTGAAGCATTCGTATGACGACTTCGCTTTCCACCGGATCTACCACCGCGTAAACCACTTCTGTATTGTCGATTTGAGCGCTTTTTATTTCGACGTGCTGAAAGATCGGCTGTATATTTCGGCGCCAAAATCGCCGGCTCGCCGGAGCGCGCAGACTGCGATCTGGCGAATTGGGGAGGCGCTGGTGCGGCTGCTGGCGCCGATCACGAGCTTTACGTGCGAGGAAATCTGGCAGTATCTGCCAAAGGTCGAGGGACGCACGGAAAGTGTGCATCTGGCGAAGTTCCCGAACGTGGCCGACATTCTTGGCGCGGGTGTTGCGGAACAGGATGGAGCGCAGCAAAAAGACTGGCAGATGCTGCGCTCGGTTCGCGATGAGGTTCTGAAAGCACTGGAAGAGGCGCGAAATGGGAAGCTGATTGGGACCGGGCTGGAAGCGCATGTACACGTGACTGCGTCCGAGCCGGTCTACTCGCTTCTGAAGCGATACGAGGGTCAGCTGCGCTATTTATTTATCGTTTCAGCCGTGGAGACAAGGCTGGCTGCGTCTGCCGATGGCACAGCGGCGGCCGTCAAGGTGGAAGTCAAGAAAGCGGATGGTCAGAAGTGCGACCGGTGCTGGAATTATTCGACACACGTCGGCGAAGACAAAATCTACCCGACCGTTTGTGAACGGTGCAGCGCCGTACTCAAAGAGCTCTGATCGTGTGGCACGCATGACGAGTCCAATCGCTGATAGCATCAACCAATTGGAAAATAGCTGTGCTTCGGAGTAAATTGTTGTCGTGAGAGCGAACGCTCATCGCGCGAATTGGGTCGCGTGGATTCCGTGTAAATTGCATTTTGGGGCGATATGAGAGTGAGATTCGCAGTGGCAGCCGCGGTGATGAGTCTCGCGCTGAGCGTCGCAGCCCAGAAGGAAATGCACATGGTCCATGCCAAAGGTTCTTTCGACATCAAGATGACTCCCGCCGAACCGACCGACTTCGAGAAGGCGAACGACATTAGTCGGTTCACATCCGAAAAGACGTGGCATGGTGACTTCGAAGGCGTCAGCCATGGAGAAATGATCACCGGCTCGACCGCGAGCACCGGCTCCATGGCCTACGTTGCCATTGAGCGCATGACGGGCAAGCTTAACGGGCGGCAGGGCAGCTTCACCTTCGCGCACCGCGCCAGCATGATGAAAGGCGATGCCCCCTCTGCGGGAGATCTGAGCGTGACCGTTGTACCCAATTCCGGCACTGGAGAACTGACCGGACTCACTGGCTCACTCATGATCCATATCGACGCTCAGGGTAAACACACCTGGACCTTCGATTATTCGCTCCCGTAGCCGACCTCGCGTGGGCGGAGTGCTGTTGACGATAAGTCCAATTACACTCATCCTGGTCAATAACGTGATTCGCCTGTTGGGCTCTACAAGGTGGAGTGATTCTCCGGGGTGTCCGGCTCCGCCGCACCAACCATCAAAACGCGATAATCTATAGACACCCTTTATTGCTTCCATGCGCAAATATCATTTTCTGATCGCAATCATCATCGTCGCGCTCGATCGTCTCACCAAGTGGACGATCGCGCACCGGCTTTCCCTGCATGGAAGCATCACGGTCATTCCGGGCTTTTTTCGCATCATCCACACGGAAAACCCGGGCGCGGCGTTTGGACTTTTTGCGGATTCGCCCGCGCCGTGGAAGGTCGCGATGCTGATTGCTTTCTCGATTGTCGCCCTGGTCATCGTGTCAACGCTGCTGTGGAAGAGCAGCCATACGCTGACCTCGACGGGGA
>JBELAC010000064.1:0-20240 GCA_049509215.1 Terriglobales bacterium | reverse complement strand
AGCGCGCGGTGAAAGCCGGCCCTCGGAGCAATGATTCGCGTCGTCCTCGACACGAATATTCTGGTTTCCGCACTACTACAACCACAAGGCTTGCCTGCCCGGACGTTTTTTAGCCGCCCGGCGGATATTCTCTTTTGCGCATAACCTCGGGAATATCACGCGCTCCGTGCAGGACAGCTAAGACTTGCAGAGCATCTGGACTTTCGCGGTGGACAATCAGATAGGAACCAGTCGGCCAGAACCGTACGTCGCGCTCGGTTATATCCCGGCGAGTGTGCCCCATCCGTGGACGCCGAGCCAACTTCTCGAATGCGTTGAAGAAGTCGCCTTCCAGTTGGTCCGCGGCGGTTACATTGTCGGGCGCGATGCAGTCCCAAATGTCCTGTAAATCTTGCAGCGCATCGGGCGAGAGTACATAGGCGGGCATTGCCGCTACTTTACGCTTCTCCGCTGGCGCAGGCGCGCTCTGGCTTCGGGCCCTGGAATACCGAGGCCGCGATCCAATTGATCGATCGCGCGATCGATCTTCTGACGCACTGCGGAAAGCCGCTGCTGTTTGAGCTGTTCCTGCTCTTCCAGAAGCCGCAGGCCTTCACGGATTACTTCCGAGGCAGAAGCGTAGCGTCCGCTCTTTACCTTGTCGCCCACCATGCGTTCGAGTTCCGGGGTTAGGGAAATGTTCACCATGGACTCCTGCGGGTACTATGCGGCAGTTCTCAGAGGATGTCAAGAAATAGCATAAACTGGCATTTCCGAATTTGAGCCGCCAGTTGTATCGGCAGCAACGCCGCCCACCCTTGCAAAGAACGCAAGGATGGGGCACCCTCAGTTGTGGTGGCGCGGGCGAAAGGCGTTCAAAGGGTCGGCCACCCGCCCTCTTCCGACCCCGATGACGATATTTTTTTGGAGTGCGCACAGGCAGCGCGTGCCCATTACATCGTGACCGGCAATCTCAAGGACTTCCCTACGACATGGGCCGACACCCAGATCGTATCGGCTCGTCAGTTTCTCGACGCTGTGGCGGAGATTGAGGACGGGGATCGCTAGGGGAGGTTGTCTGCGGACGTAATCCGGCCCCGCGCGACTAGTTCGACGACGAAATCCAAAGCTGTTTACAGGGGTGGAATCCCACCCTAACGTCGCAAAAGGCGCGACGTTAGGATGGGGTACCCGGCGTGTCCATTCCTGTTTGTGATTAAATCGTGCCTGTCAATGGAGTCCAACATGGCCATGAGATTAGTAGTTTTGTTGTTCGCTTTCACGCTGCCACTTCACGGGCAGAAATCGGCACCCCAACCTGTTCCCCATGTCGTCACCACTTCCGCTCGTTATCAACTTGTGTCTCTGGAATTTGACCAAGCGTTAAACGTGGGCGGAACGGCCACGAGCGAACCCCCATCAAGGTCACGAGCCGTTTTCCTTTTGGACTCGCAGACTGGTCGGGTGTGGCGCTACCAGCCTGAACTTGTATGGAAGGGGAAAGACAATGAGCCAATGAAGGTTCCTGAACTGTTCATTCCGCTTCAAGTGCTGCCTCCAAGCGATGGTTTGAAGGTTTCGCCAGAGTGACTAGCACCGCACCTTTGGGAACGCCTTTTTGTTTGACAACGGTCTGCATTGATGTATGCTTATGTGAGGAGAAACATACACTATGCCAACTGAAATTTCCGGGAAGACACCGGAGGAGGTCGACGCCGAGATTAAGAAACGTGTTAAGGCCGCGATCCGACAGCCAGTTCAAGTTGATGCGAAGACCATCAGGCGGCTCCGGAAGTTTTCTACGGAGACCGGAATCTCGATAACCTGGATCGTGAATCACGCTGTCAATGCGTGGCTTGACATTCAACCACACGGCGCGCTTCGCATGGGTGGTTTTGCGGTAGCGAAAAAAGCGGAGTAGACCGAGTACATTCCCCAGCAATAAAGCGGCGTCGCAGACGATTCGAGAAAGTTGGCCGTAGCTTGGTACCACATGTTCGCGTCCCGTTCTTTGGTCGCTAACTCTTCAAGCTCAGGGTAGGCTCCGGATGGAGGAACACTCGGGCTGGTCCGTCGCGGTTATTGTTTCCCGGTCCGAGGGAGAACTCCCTGACGAGGCTTTGGCATTGATCGGGTGCCCGGGGGTCCTTCGACTTCGCGGTGCTGCGCTTCGCTTACCCCGCTGCTCGCAGGATGACAGCTGCCTAGTGATGCTCCTTGGGCTGGGGTATCATTAGATGGATGGCTAGCACGCACCCATTTCAAACCGACGACCCGCGCCTCCTCCCGATCAAGGATAAAGTTCTGGCTGGTGAGCGCCTGAACGATTCTGACGCGCTCACCCTCTACGGCACCGGCGACATTCTTGCCGTCGGCTGGCTGGCGAACTGGGTGCGCGAGCGGATGCATGGGGACAAGGCGTACTTCAACGTCAACCGGCATATCAATCCTACGAATGTTTGCGTAGCGGCTTGCCGGTTGTGCGCGTTTGGGCGCAAGAAGGACACGCCGGGCGCTTACACGATGGCGCTGGAAGAGGCTTTTCAGACGGCGGCTTCCGGGTACTCCGAGGCGATTACCGAGTTTCACATTGTGGGCGGGCTGCATCCGGATTTGCCGTTTCAGTATTTTCTCGATCTGGTTTCCGGGCTGAAGGAACGGTTTCCTCAGGTGCACGTTAAAGCCCTGACTATGGTCGAGGTGGCGTATTTAGCGAAGCGGGCAAAGCTGACGATTCGCGAGACGCTGGTCAAGATGAAGGAAGCAGGTGTGGACTCGCTGCCGGGCGGCGGAGCTGAAATTTTCTCCGATCGGGTGCGGCACATTATTTGCGATCACAAGATCGATGGGGATCAATGGCTGGACACGGCGCGGCTGGCGCACCAGATCGGGCTGAAATCGAATGCGACGATGCTCTATGGACATATCGAGAACGATGAGGATCGCGTCGATCACTTGATGAAGCTGCGGGCGCTGCAGGATGAGACGCACGGCTTCCAGACGTTTATTCCGCTGGCGTTTCATCCCGCGAATACACCGCTGGAGCACTTGCCGACTACCAGCGGCATGCTCGACATCAAGCAGATTGCGGTGAGCCGGTTGGTGCTCGATAATTTTCCGCACATCAAGTCGTACTGGCAGATGATGACTCCGAAGATCGCGCAGATTTCGCTGCGCTTTGGTGCGGACGATATCGACGGAACCGTGGTTGAGGAAAAGATTTATCACGATGCGGGGGCGACGACTCCGCAGGGATTGGGGCGGCAGGACCTGATTCGTCTGATCAAAGAAGCCGGGCGCGAGCCGATTGAGCGCGACACGCTTTACAGGCCGGTGACGCGGACGGAGACGTCGTTTACGGTTTCGGTGTGAATTAGCGACATATCCGGCGGAATAGGATCCGCCGCGGAAGGGCCCCGCTCATGTCGAACGTTCTGGTTCTCCTGGCGGCGATGCTGCTGATGGTCACCGCCTCCGTCCATTCGGTGTTGGGGGAGCAGCGACTGATCCGCCCTCTATTTGCCCGCCGCGAAGGGATTCTCGCCAGCGAACTTGCCCGCTTTGTGCTTCGCTTTGCCTGGCATTTGACCAGCATCACCTGGCTGGTGGTGGGCCTGATTTTAGTGCAATTAGTTCGGAGCCCGACGACGGCCAGGTTCTGGGCAGTGGCGGCAACCGGCGTGGCCTTCACCGGCGTAGGACTGTTCGACGCAGTGGCTAGTCGAGGCCGGCATATAGGATGGCCTCTGCTCACTGGGATCGGCGTCGCGACGCTGCTGTCACTCCTTTTTTGAGGGGGATCGCGACAGTCACAAGTCCCTGCCTCTGCAGGTTCACGGCTCGGAACTTCGGGCTCGCAACGGCATCCAATCACCATGGCGAAAGAGCAAGCAGCGATCTTCGGCGGCGGATGTTTCTGGTGTATTGAGGCTGTGTTTCAGCGGCTCGTCGGCGTCAAGCATGTCGAGTCCGGCTACATGGGAGGGTATGTGGATCATCCCACCTACCAGCAGGTTTGCGGCGGCGATACGGGGCACGTGGAAGTCATCCGCATCACATTCGATCCCGATGAGATCAGCTTTCGCGGACTGCTGGAGGTGTTCTTCGCGGTGCATGATCCGACGCAGCTGAACCGGCAAGGAAATGATACGGGCGAGCAATACCGGTCGGTAATTTTCTATGCCGATGAGGAGCAGCAGCGAATTGCCGAGGATGTGATTGCGGAGATGACGGCCGCGAAGGAATTTCCCGAGCCGATTGTAACGGCAGTGGAACCGGCGTCGAAGTTTTATCCGGCCGAGGGTTATCACCAGAATTACTACAATGAGAACTCGCGGCAGCCCTACTGCATGTTCGTGATCTCGCCCAAGCTGGCGAAACTGGAAAAGAAGTTTGCGGAGAAGCTGCGGGCGTAGCAGGGGACTTCGCTGACGAAGATCCTTCTAAGAACTAACCTTCTGTTCCGGTGCGCTTAATCACAGGGAGCATGCGTTCTTCGAGAAGAAGGCGGCGCAGGGTTCTCAGGTCGTTCAAAAGGCGGCTGCTGGAGCGGAGATGTACGTCAAGCTTGTCGAGCTTGTAATGAATGACTCGGAGGGCTTCGAGGCGGCGGTCGGGCTTGGCAGTTGCAGCGTCGATATCGGCCGCCAAGTCATTCTTGGCTTCGTCGATGGCTTGCAAGAGAAGACGGACGTATTCCTGCGCGCTCTCAACACTATCAAACGGCGTTTCGGGTTGAATGCTCAAAAAGTACCTACCTCAGGGAGAATGAGGAACGAGGTCGAATCTGGATTGTAAGTCCATCCTCATTCCAGAAAACGAAATGAAGATTATAGAACCTGAAAAGAACTCCCGGAAACCCGATTCGAGGCTTCAAGACGCGCCGAACGCAGCGCGTCACGGCCATTATATGCCTGCGAGGTGAGAATCACTATATGTTGGGCAAGCTACAGGCACGGACTCGGCCGGAAGGGACGACTGCCGTGGGACGACTACGCGCCTCCGTTTGCAGCAGGTGCGGAAAGCTGTTTAGCGCGAACCACAGGCACTTGGGCGATTCGTTGGAGTGTGAATCGGATAAGAAAATATGGCGGAGAGGGTGGGATTTGAACCCACGATACCCGTTAAGGTATGTCCGCTTTCGAGGCGGATCGTTTCAACCGCTCACGCACCTCTCCGCGTCGGACGAACTGAAAAGTTATAGAGCATTTCCCTGAGTTAACGCCTTCGGTCCTTCGCTACGCTCAGGATTTCGGCTGAGGGCTCCCAGGCTCGCGCTGCTCGCCTTCACGCCCTCAAGTCGCCTCAATTTCAACCGCTCACGCACCTCTCCGGAGAAACAGTTGCTCGTGATTAGTAAAAGCCGCGTTCGGTTCACTCGCAGCGGATCACGAACCACTACAACGATCGACGACTTCTGAAGAACTCCTGCAGAATATCGGCGGACTTACCTGCCAGCACTCCGCGCCGAACTTCCATGCGATGATTCAGGCGGTCGTGGTTGACCACGGCCAGGACGGAATGAACGGCCCCGGCTTTGGGATCGTCCGCGCCGTAAACCAGGCGCCGGATGCGGGCATGAACCAGCGCTCCCGCACACATGGCGCACGGTTCAATTGTAGCAAACAGCTCACAGTCAACCAGCCGGTGATTCCCGAGAACGCGGCCGGCTTCCCGAAGGGCAATCATCTCGGCATGCGCTGTCGGATCGTGGTCGGCGAGGTTGCGGTTCCAGCCTCGTCCAATGACGCGACCCTGGTGCACGACAACCGCGCCGACGGGGACTTCGCCGGCCTCGAATGCGCGCTGGGCGCAACGAAGGGCCTCCTCCATCCAGAGCTCGTCGGACGCATGCTCGCCAGACAGGCTCCCATCCGGAGCTAGCTCATTGGTCGAAAATTGGTCGGAAAATGCCACTGTCAGCTGACTTTGAGGACCTGGATTTCGGCTCGCTCAGGCGAGTTTACGCGAATCCGCGGCTAAGGCCGCGGGAATTTGCAGCAACGACCGGTTATGAAGAAAGCACGGCTTGCGGTGTGGGAAAAGTGGTAATTCATTTCTCTTTTGGGAGGGCTCGAGGAAAAACCGTGTCGGTAACGTAGTAATCCGTATTACTTTTGGGTAGTCATTGTAACTGCCTATGTGTCAATCAGATATCCGCAATTCCTGAATTGGTACTGAAAGTCCAGATCGGTACAGGACGTGCACTTCTGAGATGGTGCGGGGCGCACCAGGCTCCTGCGGGGGGAAGGCATCTCAGTGAAAAACATTCAGAAGATTGCGCTGGTTACGATGTTCGCTTTGTCACTTTCGATCCTAGCGTCGGGACAGACCACGTTTACAGTCCTGAAAGTCGCGGGATCGACTCCGAACACGTTGACAGGGATCAATAACTCGAGCCAGGTGGTGGCAAATATCGGAACGAGCACCTCTTATGACGTCTCGATCTGGAACCGGACAAACGGTTACCACGGCATCGGACTGACGGGACTGAACAGCGGAGCTGCGGCGATTGACTCGTCGGGCGACCTGGTGGGCGCGGGCGATCCGGACAATTCGGGCGTCTTCCAAGCCTTTGTCTATCGACCGGCAAGCGGAGTGCAATGGTTGGGCACTCTTGGCGGCCAACTGAGCGCGGCGAGCGGGGTCAATGACTCGGGCGCGGTGGTCGGACTTTCTTACACCGGAGCAGATACGCAACATGCATTTTTCTGGACGCCGGATGGCGGCATGCAGGACTTGACGCCAGAACTGACTTCGATCGGCGGCGCAACAGCCGTAGCTGTCAATTCCTCAAATGAGGTTGTGGGCTACTCCTTTCCGAACGGAAGCAAGTTGCCGGTTGGATTCAACTGGACCGAGGCTAGCGGCTTGCAAAATTTTGGCGCGCCGGGAACGCTGGCGATGGCAGTCAACGACGCAGGCGTGATTGCCGGACAAGCGCCCAATGCCAAAGGTTTCAAGCACGCGGTTACATGGACGCCGTCGGGCGCCATGACCGATCTGGGCACGCTGGGAGGCAGTTCGAGTACAGCTCTTGGGATCAACAACAACGGATGGGTGGTGGGGACATCGTTGACGACGTCGGAAAACGGACTGCTGCACGCATTTCTGTGGACACCTTCGCTGGGCATGCAGGATCTTGCCGTGTTGTCGCCCTTCTCTCAATCGTTGCAGCCGTATTCGGTGCAGATCAATGATTTCGGAGTAGTCGCCATGTCGACCAACAAGGGAATACAGCTTCTGATCCCGAAGATGACGGCCTCCATCACAGCTTCGGCGAATCCAGTCGTGGCAGGACAGCCGGTCACGTTCACGGTGTCGGTCAACTCGATTGTCGGAGCGCCGCCGAACGGTGAGACGGTCAGTTTCAAGTTGGACAAGAACCCGGTAGGATCAGTGACGCTGACGAGTGGAATTGCAATATTGACAATGACAGCGCCCGCCGCTGGTTCCTATACCGTTTCCGCCTACTACACCGGTGACGTCAACTATCTGGCCAGCGCGAACGCGACTTTGGACTTGACGGTCAATCCGTAACCGGACGTGGGAAGGCGGGATATCGGATCGAGGCAGTGTGACGTGCATCGCATTGCTCCGACCCGTCCCGTGGTATCCTAGCCGGGTTATGGGAATGACGGAGATTTTGCGAAAAGTCTTTCTCGTGGACCTGATGCAGGGACTTGGTGTGACGTTCCGGTATCAGCACCCGAAAGAAATTTATACCGAGCAGTATCCGCTGGAGCGCCCGCAGGTGGCAGAACGGTATCGCGGCGCGCCGCGGTTAAACGTCAATCCGGACACGGACGAGACTCTCTGCATTTCCTGTGATCTGTGCGCGCTGGCGTGCCCCGAGCATCTGATCGTGGTCACGAGCGAGCGCAACGAAAAAACCCGCCGCAAAGAACTCACCAACTTCACTTACGACCTGAGCCGCTGCATGTTTTGCGGATTGTGCGAAGACGCGTGTCCGACGGATGCGCTCGAACTGACGCAGGATTTCGAACTGGCGAACTACACCCGCGACGAAATGATCTGGGATCGGGAAGCGCTGGAAAAAGGTCCGCGGCCCACGGTGTATAAGAAGTAGCGGCAGCCAAAGTTCAGCGCTGAAATCACTCAGAACACTTCCGTTGGCGGGCATGTGGACCGCGCTCAATGGGTGATCGGCCTGGTCCCAACAGTTGGGAGCCCGGGTTCGATGTTCTTCGGCGGGAACGGACGTGTCCGTTGCGGTGCGATTCGAACTTGGGAGGCTTCACAATGTCGCGAACATTTTGGCTCCTCATAATGCTCTTCGGAACGTCAGCAGTCGCTTTTGGCCAAGCGGATTCATCCGACTCACAGGCACTGCACGCTCTGTTGACCGAGGTGCGTGCCCTTCATCAGGACCTGCTTAGTTCTATCGCAGGAGTACAAAGGTCTCAGATTCTGCTATCTCGCGTGCAAACTCAGCAGGCCAACGTTGCTCGTGCCGCAGACCGCTTAAACACCGCACGAGGGCGGCTCGCTGACGCCCAAGACCATCAAAAGCGTACGGCGACCGAGATCAAACGGGCGGAGGACTTATTGAGCGCCGAAGAGAACCTGGCGCAACAGGACGAACTCCGAGATCTGCTCAAGCACTTGAAGACAGAACTCGAGGACTGGACGGACAAAGCTCAGCAACTGCAAACCGAAGAAGTCGAGGCCGAACAGCAAGTGCGAACTGGACAAGACGAATTCGCCCTGCTCGAAGCACAATTGGACGAACTCGTCAGAAACTTGGGAAACGCGGCCGATCAACATCGACGCGTTCCTCATTAGATTGATCCCAAAGAGCTGTCCGTGATCCGCGAATACGCTAGGTGTCGCGCCACTACCTGGACGGTGCCCGCCTGGCGCTACAACCCCGAAAGCGCCCCGATCTAGCAGGCCTCGACCCAGACGTTACGAGTGAGTCACTCCTCCCGAACATATTGCCTGGTGTGTCCCTTACTGGGTCTCCATATCTGTACGCCGGAATAGTCGGCTCTGATGACGTAAGAGCCTTTCTCGTCGAAAACTGTGGTTACGCTCACTTCCCCATTCACCGTCGTACCAGATCCTATCGAGCCATATTTGGTGTAAAAGTTCACGGTTCCCCCGTCTGGGACTGCGTGGTAGTCACAGGTAACCGTGGCCGTGACCGTCACCGACTCGTAAGGCACCGAAGGATTGGGCGATGATATGACCTTGGTCGTCGTCGGGCACCTAGACTCCGCCAAGGCGACGGTAGCAATTAACAGGATCAGAATTGCGATAGGAACCGCACCCCTGAGAAGAGAACCACGACTGAACTGGCGCTTCATACAACACCTCCTTCACAGATGGATGTGGGGCCATGGTTCGAGGTCGATCATTGCTGGTTGATCATTAAGCTACGAGCAGCTACCAGAAGCTACGAGCGTCCTGGATCTTGATCTGCCAGGCCGAAAAAGACAGAACCCTCACAGACAAATCACTTGCTAAAAGAGGCCCCGTTCCAAGCTCTCGCCTCGGGGGCCGCACTCCCCACGGTGGGGGCACTGCTCTTCGTGGAGGCGGGACGTGCTAATGCCAACATCAATCAGCGCGCCCTGTCAGTGAGATGGATCACCTCTTGATGTGAGGTGATCGCAAAGAGTCACAGTGCAACATCTGGCCAGACCTTAACTGTTGATAAATCGCCTTATCACTCAGAACCAAGCACACGAAGTGCCCCCTATAAAGGTGTGGTGGTGGGAACACTTAGGACTTGGCGATCGCAACACGTTTAGATAGGCGGCAAGGGCAGCCCAGCGATGTTCCAGCCGATGTAATAGGCGGCGTTGTTGGTCGCCAGAATTGCGGATTTGCCTGGCGCGAATGCCAATCCCACCAATCCCTGTCCGGCAACTTCCAGGTCGGCATTGCCCTGGGGCGTGATCTTCACGATGCCGCGCTTGCCGGCCAGCGAAGCAGCCACATACATATTGCCGTCTACATCGAACGCCAGACCCTGCGGACGACCCAGGCCGCGGTAGAAGACCGACACGCTTCCGTGCGGATCAATCTTGTAAACCGAATCGAAACTCGAAGTAGTTGGTCCGGTCACGAACAAGTCGCCATGCGGTCCCATGGCGAGGTGATACGCCGAAACGCTCGGCTCAAGCGTGGCGAAAACGAAGATCTGGCGGTCGCGGGCGATCTTGAAGATCGTGCCGCTGCGATCGCCGACATAGAGATTTTCGTCGCGATCAAAAGCCATTCCGGTGGCGACGCCCATGCCTTCCGCGTAAGACGTGACGACAGCGGTGGGTGACACCTGGTAGATGGCCTCGTCGTGGCGCGAAGAGACATACATCTGACCTGCGCGGTCGAAGGCAATGGCCGTGGCGTTCATCATCTCGGCGAGGAACGGCGTGACGGTATGGTTCGCGTCAATTTTGAAGATGGCGACGGGAACTTTTTGACCGCGCGATCCGGAGAACGTCACGTAGAGATTGCCTTCGCGATCGAGCGCAGGATTCGTAACGGGATGGAGATTGTCGGCGATCGCGGTGGCCACTTGGATGGTGTGCGGGTTGCTGACATGCCCGTTGGTGCCGACGACAACCGATCCTGAGGCCGCTTCTTCCGGGACACGCGCAATCATGAAGTCGTCAGAGCTAATCAGCACGGAGCCTTCGACGTCGCCGAAACGCACACTGGGGCGACGGAGTTCGGGCGGACGCAGGCCCTTGCCGCTGATTCGAATATCGCCGCCGGGCAAAGCGAGGGTGGGAGTGACCGCATCGATGTGCGGTTTGCCGTTGGCCGTTTTTTTTCCCAGCAGGCGGTCAGAGATACTCATGACTCGATTCCGGCGAGTGCCGAAGCTATCTGTTTAGAAGTCCAAAATGAAGCAAGAGATGCATGATCGCGAGCGCATAAAGTCCCGCGCCCAAATCATCCACGACAATGCCGGTGCCTTCGGGGAGCCGCTCCAGCCGGCGGATTGGAAACGGCTTCAAAATATCGAAGACACGAAAGAGTATAAGGCCCGCGAGGAACGTTTTCCAGGCGAGCGGGACAGCGATGAGCGCGACCAGTTGGCCGGCGACCTCGTCGATGACGACGAATTGCGGATCTTTGGAGCCGTGAGCGCGGGCGACGCGGGTTGCGGCGGGGATGCCGACGAGGGTGACGAGGGCGGCTGCGACGACAGTTGCCCAAGCGCGAGCGTCAGGCGGAATGCGCGAAAGGACCAGCGCCCAGGCGAGGACAGTGAAGACCGATCCCCAAGTACCGGGGCCGGGCTTGAGGCGGCCGGCGCCGAAAAAAGTTGCGACGAGAGTTGCCCAAAGAGGACAGCGGGGATGCGGCGCCGGCGAGGTGCCGGGGCTATGGTCAGAGGCTACGGGTTCGCGCTGGCTCTCTTTCAAGATCAGCTCTCGGTGTCGTCAGGATCGTGGGGTCGAATTTCGTCCTCGGCTTCAGTGTCTGTTGAGGTGACTGGAATAACGTATGCTCCGCTGGCCCATTTGCCCAGGTCGATCGAGCGGCAACGGTCACTGCAGAAAGGGAAGTCAGGGCCGGCAGACTTCACTGGCTTCTTGCAGATCGGGCAACGGAGTTTGAGGGAAGATTTGCGCGGCATCGGAGATTTCAGAGGTCAGAGATCAGATTACAGAGATGAAATCTTAAATCGAGCCAAGTGTTAACGTCTGCAATCTGACCTTTAACCTCTGGCCTAGTGTAGTGCGTCAGAAATAAGGGCGGGTTAGAGGGACCGGCGGAAGCCAGCAAAACATCCGAACGGCATTGCCTCAGGGGCTGAAGCCGCATTTGTTTCCTGCCTTCCGGATGGGCTGAAGCCCATCCCTTTCAAAACGAATACAGGTCATTCTGTATGACGCACTACACTAGATTAGATTATCTCAGCCACTAGATCATAGTCGTGGGCGGCGGTGATGCGGCAACGATAAAACTCGCCATCACTCGGCTCGTTCCCTTCGGGGAAATCGTTTACGAAAACCTTGCCGTCGATCTCCGGGGCGTGCATGGGCGTGCGGCCTTCGAGCAGCAGGTCGGATTCGCTCGATGTGCCTTCGAGCAGGAGATCAAATTCTTTCCCGATCAGTGCTTTCTTTCTTGCCCGGCTGATCTTTTTCTGGGTCGACATGAGCGACTTGCGGCGGCTTTCGATCTCGCGCGCTGAAAGCTTTTTGTCGTCGTTGAAGGCTCCAGCGCCTTCCTGATCGGAATAGCCGAATGCGCCCATCCAGTCGAACTCGGCTTCTTTTACGAAGCTGCGTAGTTCTTCGAATTCTTGCTCGGTCTCACCGGGAAAGCCGACGATGAAAGACGTGCGCAGAGTGACGCCGGCAATGACTCGGCGCATCTTTTCGATCGAGCGCAGAAACACGTCGGCTCCCCCACCGCGCTTCATGCGCTTCAGGACGCTGGCGGATGCGTGCTGCAGCGGAACGTCAATGTAGGAGCAGATCTTGTCATGGGCCGCGATGGTTTCGAGCAAACGCCCTGTGATTTTGTTCGGGTAAGCGTAGAGGAATCGAACCCACCGCAAACCGTCAACCTGCGCGAGTTTTTCGAGCAGCAGAGCCAAGCCGTCTTTCAGGCCAAGATCTTCGCCATAGCAAGTTGTGTCCTGACCGATGAGCGTTATCTCGCGGACGCCGGATTGTGCCAGGCGCTCGGCTTCGGCGATAACGGATTCGAAACGTCGCGACCGGAACTGCCCGCGCAGTTGGGGAATGATGCAGAAACTGCAGGGATGATCGCAGCCTTCGGCGATCTTGATATAGGCCGAATAGCCGGGCGTGGCGAGGATGCGCGGTGTGTTTTCGTCGTAAAGGTAATTGGGCAGATCGGAGACGGCGCCGTCCCAGGCATCGCGGGCGAAGCGACCTTGTTCGCGGCGATGATCGCCCTCCGGGCGCGAGGTCAGGATATTGAACGGGCCGGGAGTTGCCGGGGCTGCGGCGATGCCCGCGGCAGCAAGAATTTTTTCCAATTCGCCGGTGCCGACTACTGCATCTACTTCAGGAATATTTTTTTGGATTTCATCGCGAAAGCGCTCGACCAGGCAGCCGGCCACGATGAGGCGCTTTGCCTTGCCGTCTGTTTTGTGACGAGCCATTTCGAGGATGGTATTGACCGATTCCTGTTGGGCCGTGCCGATGAAAGAACAGGTATTGACGACGATGATGTCGGCATCGGCGGCGGCGGGAGTGAGTTCAGCTCCGGCTTGCGCCAGCATGCCCATCATGACCTCGCTGTCGACGAGGTTTTTGGGACAGCCGAGGCTGACAAAGCCTACCTTGGCGGGAGCGGCCGGGGCCGCGGTCGTCGATATGATTTTCTTAGTGGGCACTGGGAACTGATCGGTGGACAATCGAACCTGCTTAATTCTAGCATTGAGCCCCCGGATGCACTTTCGACTGGCCGGGCGGCAAGGGCATCACAAGGGTAACTGCATCTATCCAAGGAGCACGTGCTAATCTTATGGAAACACAAGTACATCCTCAATACTCCGGAGGAGTGATGTCGGTAAAAGGCCTCTCATGCACGGTTGTGCTGATCATGTTGCTTGCGGCCAGCGCGTGGGCGCAAGTTAATGATGTTTCGATCACGGTCGGAGAAACGTTCGTCAGCACGCAGACGGTCTACAACACGGGCCTCTCTTTCAATCCGCCCCTGCATTTTGGGAACGAGATCACTTTGGCCGGAAACTACAGCCGGTTGTTGAAGACGCCAAAGATCTTTGGGATTTATGCGGAGTTGCCGGTGGCAATTTTTCCGCGCATGGATCTGAATACGGCTTATCACGGCATCCCCACGGACATGGGCGCGTTGTTTATGACGCCGTCGGTGCGAGTGAGTATGTTTCACGAAGACAGCGTGAACCCATGGGTCAGCGTGGGCGGGGGCTATGGCCGCTTCCGGTATGCGCCGAGAGATAATTTCTACGGGCCGAATTTGGGACCGCGCGGCTCAAACACGGGTGTCATTCAGTTCGGAGCTGGGCTGGATGTGTGGTTCTGGCACCACTGGGGTTTCCGCGGAGAAGGGCGTGACTTCTATTCCGGTGAGCCTTCCTTCAATGTCGACACGGGGCGTAGCCGGGAACACAACTTCTACGTGGGTGGCGGCATCGTAACGCGCTTCTAGCCGGCGCGGCTTGATCTCTTTTTGGAAGACTGCTTTTCACCCACTGCGATTTCTTCGAATAGCCGCGGAAGAGTTTCGGCATCTTGCAGCGATCGGCCGAAACGCGCTGACTCATACGAACGCGTGAAGTTCGCGACCTTCAACTTCAGGACAGGCTCCTGGATCGCCTCGACAAAATCAGAAGGTGTCTGCGAGGGCGATTTCCGCCAGCCCAGCCGCGCCATGCGTCCGACCATGCGGTCATACCATAGCGCTGCGGACTCGCGGGGAGCCCGCTCCGGATGCGCACGCAGACTGTACGCGCGCACAGCCCGGACCAGTCGAGGAAGATTCAGCAGGACGATCAGGCCAGTGACAAGCGCGAGAAAAGCTCCCAGCCAGCGAACTGGAAAATGCGTGATGTGGTTGTGTGCGCGCCGTGCGGACCTGAGCAGGGTGTTGTGCTGCTGCTCAACCCAACGACGCACATCGTCAAGAAAACGGCGGCTGTTGACAGCGGCATCCTTACCCAAAGAACGCTGATGGCTGGCGTCGTAATTGATAATCCACTCGCGCCAGAATGAGGAGGCGGCATCAACATAGAGCTGGAGCCGCGACCAGCCATTGCGCGCCGGCACGCTTCCGGGCGGAGTGGGATCAAAGCTGATCCAACCGGAGCCGGGAAAGTAGGCTTCCACCCAGGAATGTGCGTTACTGGCGCGGACAACATACTGTCCGGTGAGATCATTGAATTCACCGGTGCGAAAGCCATTCACAATGCGCGACGGTATCCGAAGAGTGCGCAGCATCACGGCCATGGAACTGGCGAAGTACTCGCAGTGACCCTGCTTGCGTTCGAACAAGAAATTGGCCAGAGGATCGTGCGGAATACTTCGGGGAAGTTCCAGCGTATATCCGAAGTGGGTGCGCAGGTACTGCTCGATGGCCACTGCTTTGTCATAGTTGTCGGGAGACGAGGCCGTGATCTGTTCTGCCAGCCGAGAAATGCGGATATCGATCGGCGGCAGGTTCAGGTAGGCATCGGCACCTTCGGGGACGTTGTTGGCTGCAAGACGAACCTGGTCGGGGTCGACGTCGGGCAGATCAGATTCGGCGGAATATTGGTTGATGGGACGGTCGAGGTCGAGGTTATAGACAGCCCCGCCCGCATCGGTTCTCAGCGGGTGATAATTTCCCGAAAGGCTGTGAGCTTTCTCCGCCAAGAAAAAGACGTTGGTTCCGAGCGGCTCCATCATGACACGGTAATGAATGGTGCGGCGTGGAACGAAAAATGAGGCAGGCCGGTTTTGCGGCGTCAGCAGATAGGTTCCGTCGCCGGACGGGGCGAGTTGCCTTGAACCGAACGAGTTCGACCAGTTTCTGCCATCAAAAGCGTTGAGGGCGACGCCACGCCATTTCAAATCGTAGAGGCCTTGCGTGTCGTTCTGAATTTCAATGTGCATGACGACAGCGCTGGACTGCTGGATCTGTCCGATCTTGCCGAGTTGCAGGCGGTCGGTGAAGCCGGTAGAGACATCACTGGATGGGGTGTAGGCGGTCAGATAACGGGAAGAAATACGGGGCAGGAAAAAGAATATGAGAAAGCTGCCCACCAGGATTAGCAGCATGAGCGCGGGAGCGATGGCCATTAATCCATTTGCCATGCGGCGGTGAAAAGCGGCAGCGCGCGGATCTTCCGCAACGGCCTCTTCCTGGGCCACAGAATGGCGCATTTCCATGAGCACAAATGTCACGACGGCGACCAGCAGAAAGCCCGCGAAAGCAAATACAAACACGGTGCCGACGGTGAGAACGGCGGAGGCCAGCACCATCAGGAATGAAAGCACGGCCAGCATGTAGTGATCGCGAGTTCGTTGCGAGGAAAAAAGCCGGACCACCATCAGAAACAGCACGAGATGCACGGTTGCGGTCAGGAAGCTGCCGGAAACCAGAAAGTAGTCCGCGAAATAAATCAAAACATAGAGCAGAGTGAGGTAGGTGGTCCAGCGCTCGGGGATGACGAAGTCGCGGCGTGTGAAAAGCTGGTAGCCGCGAACCAGGAGTGCGAACCCAACGATGACGACAGCGGGAAGATCGAGTCCGCCGGTGGAAGCGAGCGTGACAAATCCGCTGAGCACGAGCAGGAAGAGCGCGACATTGAAGTAGCGCTCAATGGCCTGGGCCATTGTGATGCCGCCCCGGTGGATGGAAGTCTGAGCCACAGGAACTACTATTGTTGGTGAAAGCGGCGCAGAAGGGAAGTGTCGGCGGTAACAGGGGAGTTGAATTGTGATGCCGCGAGTATTTTCGAAATGAGCGACGCAAGCCGGGTCGCGCCTGTACAGACTGGAATTCCGTCTGATAAGATTCTTGTGGCGGGACATGGACAGATGTCCTGCGTAATTTTCTGCAGTATCGCACGAAAACACAGTTGGGGACGTAGTTCAGTTGGTTAGAACGCTGCCTTCTAACCGAATGCCTTTCTTTTCATACCTCTAGAGCGCTTACTGTCCATCTTACTGTCCAGTCCCCGGCCCCCATCTGGGGAGCCATGCCCGTTTGACCGAATCCGCGCGCCGAGCAAAAATCCATCGCCGTTCCAGGAGAATGGAGATGGTTGAAGCGAAGCAGTACGGAGAGCGAGTCAACATCGTTAAATACGTCCGAGTCGAAAAGAAGTGGCGATTTGCCGCGGTCGTTGAAAAGCAGGGCAGGGTCATTCGCGACCAAGTCTGGATCGCCCGCCGCAAGGAACACCACCCCGAGGGCAGGTACTTCCTAGAATGGTACCAGGGCGGGAAACGTCGGAGACACTCGGTTGGCGGGTTTGAAAACGTCATTGATGGAGCTCGCCGCAAAGCGATCGAACTGGGGGCCATCAGAGCAGGCCTCATTCGTCCCCAGGAGGAACCCCCGCGTGACCACGAGAGTCGCATCAGCATCGCCGCGGCGATCGATTCGTATCTTGATCTCGTAAAGCACCATCGCAGTCTTCGGACCTATCGGACGTATCGCTACACCTTAGATACTCTGCTGCGCCAATCCTATGCCAAAGAGTACGTCGATCAGGTGGAACGCCAAGACATCTTGACTTTCATGACGGACTGCTACAAAAAGGGACTGGGCAGTCGCACGGTATATGACAAGCTAGTTGTCGTTCTCCAACTCTTCAAACGTCACGGAAAGACCAAACTGATTGAGTCGAACGATTGGCCTGATTACGTCGACATCATCCGTCCCATTTACGAAGCGGACGAGATCGGCACCATGCTCGAACACGCCGACCAAGACGAAGGCGTATTTCTCAAGTTTCTGCTCGCCTCTGGTTTTCGGGATCGAGAGGTTCGTCATGTCACTTGGCGTGACATGGATTTTCGCAATAGTTTGGTCCGCGTGACTGCCAAACCGCTTTGGGGATTCGGCCCGAAAAACTGGGAGGAACGCGCCGTGCCGCTCCCCACCGCTCTTGTAGAGCAGTTGCAAAAACTCCGAGAACGCCGCAACGGCCTACCTTCACAACTGGTGTTTCCCAATTCAAAAGGTAATCCCGACAGTGAAAATGACATGATCGTCAAGCGCGTGGCCGAGCGCGCCGAATTGAACTGCGGACAGTGTGTGACCAAACACGGAAACAAATGCGTCCAGGGACCGTATTGCCGGCATTTCTTCCTCCACAAGTTTCGCCACACTTTTGCAACAGAGCATTTAAGGCACGGCGTCGACATCCGCACACTGCAAAGCTGGATGGGCCATCGCGACATCAAGTCCACCATGGTCTACCTGAAGGGTGTCCAATCCAAAGACGCACTGGCCAAGGTCAATGCTGGAGCGTTGGCCCGGTACGTTGCGTGACGAGGTCAGGTCGCAATGCAAGGCTAATTTGAGCCGCACCGGTCTCACGGTTTCGCGGCGCGCAGGGATTCGGAACCTCGAAGCCGTTTGACGGAAATCTCGGACTGTCCTAGATAGTGGAGATGCCCAGGCATTAACGGGCGGAATCGGTCTTCTGTCGAGGTGCACAAATATGAGTCTGATAGCACAATTGGAAAAAGAAACTCGCGTTTTACGCGCGCGCGACGTGGCAAAATTGTTCCAAGTCACACCCCAGCATGTCTATAAGATGGCGGCAGGCGGGCGACTCCCATCTTTTCGATTGGCTGGGGCAATCCGTTTCGATCCTCATGAATTGGCGAACTGGCTTCGAAAAGCGCAGCCAGTAACGATTCGGCCCGAAGAGGGCAACCAGTGGCGTCGTAGCGCATAGTTGGCCGACCGCCGCGCTTAAGCAAGCGGTCGTCTGCCCGCAGGGAGCACAGAGTCACCACCCAGAGTGTTCTCAGTTTAAAATTCCTCTGACTTGATCCGACGATCCGGGGGAGATCGGAAAAATCCGACTTAATCCCTGGGTTGAGTAACAGAAGGGGTGACGTGCGTGCGCATTAAAAGTCGCGGGGTACGGGCCTCTGAGCACTTGTTTACGCCTGTTGCGGTCGTACAAGACTTCATCTAGCCTTGACCTTGCCGTGGCCCCTTATCCTCTGTCGTCGGAACTCTCTGCGCTGCACAACGACGTAATCCAGTATTCATCAGACATCCACGCCAGTTTCGACGAAAAGAGCCCCCTGTCAACATATGCGCTCGCGAACATACACTACACCGCCATTTTGTCTCATCGCGGCATACGCACGCTTTGCGAAGAGGGTTGGACACTTCTCAGCACAGTGTTCCTTCGGACGATGCTCGACCACATTATCAATTGCATTGCTATTACCGCGGTTCCAGAGCGGGCCAACTACATGGGGTTTAAGTATTTTGCGCCGCTTCCGATGAAACTTGCTACAGATCCTGTGATGACGGCCCTTGAGCGCAAAGACGCACGGGAAAGGTTGGAGAGCTTTGTTGATAGGCTCCCGGCAGAAGACCAGTCGGAGGCGAAGGAGTTCATTAAGAAAAGCAATCCAACAGCGTACTGGTACTCTCCCGAATTTCAGCGCCCAAGCGATGTCTTAAAAAAGGCGTCGGTACCGCTTGCCTCGATGTACAGTATGTTTTCCGGGCCGGCCCACGGTGGTTTTTCTTTGCAGGTGTTTTTCAATGACCATTCGAGCGTGCAGGACATCAACCCCCGTGAGCACCTGCAATGGAGCAGACGCGCAATAGAGGCTTCATCAAGATTCCTGCTGGAGATTGGCCACGCGCGGTGCGTGTGGGATGACTTGGGTCACGAGGAAGAGTATGAGAAGCTGCAACAACGCATCATCGCACTCAAGTGACCGAATCACTCTCCGGCTGTGCTTGGTTTTGCTGGTACCTTTCTCGGCGATCTTTGTCCAAGCCCAGGAATGGGATTGCCAAACTCCCGAATGCGTAGGACACAAGGCGGGATACGACTGGGCGGCAACTCGGCCCGTTTCCGAGCAAGATTGCGACACCGCTGGCGAACATTACAACTCACCTTCATTTGCTGACGGATGCAAAACCGCTGTCATTGCCAAACAGCGATTCGCGGCTGCACGCGAGTCAATGATTTCGCTGCTACAGGCCTACGCGCTCGGACAACAAGTGGCGAAAGAGAGTCGCTCCCTACCGACCGATTGCCAATCGGCTTACGACTCGATGACCAGCCCGGATGCTTCCATAAAGGTAGACCTCGTTGCAGCAATTGGATTCAAGAACGGATGCATCGAGGTCGCCAAGAAGCAGGCCAAACGAATCACCAAAGAAAACGATAAGCGCGCCAAAGATGCCGCGAAGCAAGCGAAGAAACAAATACAGGCCCACTGAGCACCGAAGAAGTATCCAACAAACGAGTTGGACTGGAATGAGGAGAATGGCATGGCAAGAAAGGTCAAGACCATCAAGGTCAAGAAAATATGGTTCGATAAGCAATGGACTGTTCGGTTCGGCAGGCTAAATGCCGGTCGCGGCGGTGCTGGAGGAGGCAAGAGGCTCTTTCGAGTTGTCGGCGAGAAGCTTCCGTTCGAGGCCCTCAACGACGTAAACAAGCTCTTGCGAAGTCAGGCTGTCCGCAGGGAGGGAGTTTACGTTGCACACGACTCGATGGGGTACGCCAGGTACATCGGTCGTGGCAGTATATTTGCGAGGCTCCGGGCCTGTCGGGACAGGCATAA
>JBELAC010000063.1:0-20551 GCA_049509215.1 Terriglobales bacterium | reverse complement strand
TGCGCGGCGCCGGAAACCTATTAGGCGGGGAACAAAGCGGCCACATCGAAGCCATTGGTTTCGAACTTTATACGCAGATGCTGGAGCGCGCCGTCCGCGAAATGAAAGGCGAATCTGGTGTCGAAGCCACCGAGATCCAACTCAACCTTGGCCTCAACATCCGCATACCGGCCGACTACATGAAAGAAGAGAACCAGCGGCTGCGGATGTACAAACGCATCGCCGGAGTCGAAACTGAATCGCAGTTGACAGACGTCCGCAACGAACTTGTTGACCGTTACGGCGAGCCGCCCAACGCAGTCCGCAACCTGCTGGCTTATGCCGCGCTCAAACTGCAGGCAATGCGGGTGGGAGCGACTGCCATCGAGCGAAAGCGCGAACTGATGAACATAAAATTCAGCCAGAACGCATCCATTGATCTCGCGAAACTGGCCCGCTTCGTTGCCTCACAGCAAAAGAGCCAGTTCACGCCCGACGGCACGCTGAAGTTCTCGATAAAAATCTCCAGCACCGATGGAATTCTGCAAACCCTCCGCGACCTGCTGGAAGAATTGGAAGCGCAGGAAGCGCCTGCTCCTACTACGTAAGAACCGCCGCTCTCGTATTTTCACCCGAGCCCAGCCCGGCGCCGGCAGCAGTTACAATACAATCCGATATGCCTGACCAAGATCGCCGCGTTCTCCATGACCGTCGCCGCGTGCGCGCTGTTCGCAAAGCCGTGTTCCCCGCCGCCGGCCTCGGCACTCGCTTCCTGCCCGCCACCAAAGCCCAGCCCAAGGAAATGCTTCCGCTGGTCGACAAGCCCATCATTCAGTATGGCGTCGAAGAGGCGCTGGCCGCCGGATGCGACGAGATCGTGATCGTCACGGGACGCGGCAAGAGCGCCATTGAAGATCACTTCGATACCAGCTACGAGCTGGAAAAAATGCTCGAAGAAAAAGGCAAGCACGACCTGCTCAAAATCGTGCGTCAGATCTCGGACATGATCTATGTCGCCTACGTGCGGCAAAAAGAAGCGCTGGGACTCGGCCACGCAATTCTCACGGCCCGCGAACTGGTGGGCAACGAGCCCTTTGCTGTGCTGCTGGCCGACGATGTCATTGACGCGAAGGTTCCCGTCCTCAAGCAACTCATGGAAGTGTTCAACGAGAAACAGCAGTCAGTCATTGCAATTCAGCCTGTGGATGGGCCGGCCATTTCTTCCTATGGCGTCATCAAAGGGAAAGAAGTCCCGGGCTCGGGCGGAAAGCTTTACGAAGTGCTCGATCTGGTTGAGAAGCCGGCGCTCGCGGACGCGCCTTCCAATCTTGCTGTGATCGGCCGCTACATTCTCACGCCCACCGTCTTCGAGACTCTCTCCAACATCACTCCCGGCGCGGGAGGCGAACTGCAACTCACCGACGGTTTGCGCGCGCTTCTGAAGCGCGAGAAGCTATATGCATGCGTTTACGAGGGGCGGCGGCACGATACTGGCGATAAGCTCGGCTTCCTAAAGGCGACGGTGGAGTTCGCGCTGAAGCGCGATGATCTTGGCGGGCCGTTCAGGGAGTATTTGAAGGACTTGAAATTATAGAGCCGTCTCCACAATTCTATTCTCGCGTTCTCAGCTTCTGAGAGAAGCCTGCAGCTTCTTCGATTTCTCCTCCACGCCTTTGGCTAATTTCTCTTTGTGGGCGTCGAGCTTTTTGGCGATCCCGGCATCGGCTACTCCGATGATCTGCGCGGCGAGGATTCCGGCGTTGGTGGCGCCAGGCTTGCCGATGGCGACTGTCGCTACGGGAATGCCCGCGGGCATCTGCACGGTGGCGAGAAGCGAGTCCATGCCTTGCAGCGAAGTGGAAGGAATGGGCACGCCGATGACGGGCAGCGTGGTGTGGGCGGCGATCACGCCGGCCAGATGCGCGGCGCCTCCGGCGCCGGCGATGATCACGCGAATGCCGCGCCCGGCAGCCTTGCGCGCGTAGTCAGCGGTGCGGTCGGGAGAACGGTGTGCCGAGGTGACGTCGATTTCGTAGGCAATGCCAAATTCTTCGAGAGCCTTGCCGGACTCGCGCATAATTTCCAGGTCAGAGTCACTGCCCATCACGATGGAGACGAGTGGCTTAGTCATAACGTTTCCTGTTGTCCAGAAGACCCGCGCCTAGATTTTCTTCAGCGCTCGGCCCGCAATGTCCTTCCGATAGTGCGCGCCTTCAAATCCAAGTTTGCCGCAAGCTTCATAGGCGTGATCGACTGCCGTTTGCAGTTCGGTTGCGCGCGCGGTCACGCCCAGCACGCGGCCACCAGCGGTATAGAAATTGCCGTCACGTTTCGTGGAGCCTGCGTGAAACACTTTCACGCCGTCCAATTTCTCAACATCCTCCAGCCCCGTTATGTTTTTCCCCGATTCATACGCTCCCGGATAACCGCCCGACGCCATTACCACACACACCGCGGCATCGCTTGACCATTTGAAGTCGCCGTCGCTCGTGCGGCCGTCAATTGAAGCTTCCATCGCTTCGACCAAATCGGTCTCCAGCCGCATAAGGATCGGCTGCGTCTCCGGATCGCCGAAGCGACAGTTAAATTCCAGCACCATCGGACCGCGCGGCGTCATCATCAGACCGCAGTAGAGCACGCCTTTGTATTCCGCACCCTCGGCCTTCATTCCAGCGACCACCGGCCGCGCGATGTGCGTCACCAGCCAGTCGCGCATCTTATCGTCGACGATCGTTTTCGTCGTGTATGCGCCCATGCCGCCCGTGTTAGGACCGGTATCTCCGTCACCAACACGTTTATGATCCTGCGCAGCCACGAGCGGCGCGACGCGCTCACCATCACTCACGACGAGAAAAGAAAGCTCGTCACCTTGCAGAAATTCTTCCAGCACGACGCGCGCGCCCGCTTCGCCCAGCATTCGGCCGCTCAGCATCTCGTTTGCCACCGTCGCGGCCTCATCTTTGCTTGTGGCAATGACCACGCCCTTGCCGGCCGCAAGTCCGTCGGCCTTCACAACAATCGGAGCCGAGAAGTGCGGCAGCGCATCGCGTACTTCTTCCGGAGAATTGCAGATCGCATAATGCGCGGTGGGAATGTGATGGCGCTGCAAAAATTCTTTCGCAAAACTCTTGCTGGACTCGAGTTGAGCCGCAGCCTGCGTCGGACCAAATGTGCGCCAGTCCCGCCGCGTGAACTCGTCGACCACGCCGAGCATGAGCGGCAATTCGGGTCCGACGACAGTCAGGTCCGGCTGGATCCGGTTTGCGAGTGCGACCATCGAATCCAGGCTCTTGACGTCGACCGCAACGCACTCAGCCTCTTCAGCGATACCGCCGTTCCCCGGGGCGCAATAAATCTTGCCTACGCGCGGGGACTGCGCGAGCTTCCACACGAGCGCGTGCTCGCGCCCTCCGCTGCCGATAACGAGGATTTTCATCGCTCCAGACATTCTCGTGGACTTTCAAGGGTAGGGGGAGAGGAAGGTGATGTCAAACGGAACGGAGGGGTCAGAAAGGCGACCTCTGCAATCGAATGGTTTCTGCAACCGTTCCGTTAACCACGCTTAATCCCGCCGTATAATGCATGTCACGTGATTACTGTTTCCAAAGAGGATTACCTCAAAGCCATTCTTGAAGCTGAGGGCGAGGGCGAAACTGTTATTTCGGCCACGCTTGCGCATTGGCTCAAGGTCTCTCCTCCCGCCGTGACGATGGCTGTGCGCCGCTTGAAGAAAGATGGACTGGTGCGCGTGAACGCCGATGGCCGTGTCCGGCTTACGGCCGCCGGGCGCAGAATCGCTTGCAAACTCACCGAACGTCATCATCTGATCGAGCGCATGCTGAGCGAAATTTTTGGCATGGAGTGGTACCAGGTGCATGATGAGGCCGAGCGGCTGGAACACGCCGTCTCGCCAAATTTCGAAGCCAGGCTGGTCGCAAAGCTGGGGCGGGGACGACCGTGTCCCCACGGCAACCTGAGCGAACTGGAAAGTCCGGATAGCCGGCGCCGGCGCGGACTCGTCCTGCTTTCCGAGGCAGAACCCGGACAGAACTATGCGGTGAGCGGAATCTACGAACGCGACCGGCATCTGCTGGAATTTCTGGAAGCGCGCGGCATCCGGCCTGGAGCCAAGCTGGGCCTGCTTGAACGCAATTACGACAAAACGCTTTCCATCCGAACGGCGACAGGCGCGATGGTACTTGGCCGTTCTGCCGCGGAAAGAATTTGGGTTTCCCGATCATCGTCCCATCCCGTATAATTAACCACAGTTAATATGTGGGCATGTACGCCAGTTGATGTGAGCGTCCTCCAGATTCATTCGAGATGAAAAAGGCAAACGGGAAAACGAGTGTCGACGGGACGGCCAGTTCAACTTCCGCCAGCCCGGCCGCTGCGCCTTCGGCACACGTTTCGCTGGAAGGTGTGCACAGCTCGGTCAAGGTTCCGCACCATCAGGCGGGATTCTGGAAGCAATGGCGTGCGTTTGTTGGCCCGGCAATTCTCGTCAGCGTCGGCTACATGGACCCCGGCAACTGGGGCACGGACCTGCAAGGCGGCGCGCAATTCAAGTATGGACTTCTGTGGGTCGTCGGTCTCGCCAGCCTAATGGCGATTTTTATGCAGGTGATTTCCGCCCGTTTGGGCGTGGTCACCGGCAAAGACCTTGCCCAATGCTGCCGAGATTGGTATCCGGCATGGACACGCTGGCCCAACTGGTTGATGAGCGAAGTCGCAATCGGCGCGTGCGATCTGGCGGAAGTGCTTGGGAGTGCGGTCGCGCTCAACCTGCTGTTTCACATCCCGTTGCTCTGGGCGGTCATCATCACGGGCGTCGATGTACTGCTCCTGCTCGCCTTGCAGCGCTTCGGAATGCGCACGATCGAGGCGGTTGTGCTGCTGCTGATCATTACCATTGCCGTCTGCTATTTCATCGAAATTTTCGTTCTGCCCCAGACCCAGCCGAGCTTCGCGGAAATGGCGCGCGCGCTGGTGATTCCGCGCCTGGCTCATGTCGGGATGCTCTACATCGCGATCGGCATGATCGGCGCCACCGTGATGCCCCACAACCTCTATTTGCATTCGGCGCTCGTGCAGAGCCGCCAGTTGCAGAAGGACGACCAATCCATTCGCCGCGCGATTCAATTCAATACCATCGATTCGACGGTTGCCCTCACGGTCGCGTTCTTCGTCAATGCGGCAATTCTGGTTCTGGCCGCGACGGTCTTTTTCGGAAAAGAAAGCGTGACTGTAGCCGGCGGCCACATCGTCACATTCAACGCCAACAGTGATTGGATTCGGCTGGCTTACTTGACGCTCGCGCCCTTACTGGGGACAGCCGCGGCCAGTACGTTGTTTGCAATCGCGCTGCTCGCCAGCGGACAAAGCAGCACGATCACCGGCACGCTCGCCGGGCAGGTCGTGATGGAAGGCTTCATGCACTGGCGCATCAAGCCGTGGGTGCGGAGGCTTATCACGCGCACGCTAGCGATTCTGCCAGCGGTCTTTATCATCGGCCTGCGCGGCGACAGCAGCGTGACCGACCTGCTGACCCTGAGCCAGGTGGTGCTTGCGCTGCAGTTGCCCTTCGCGATGTTCCCACTTCTGCAGTTCACGAGTTCACGCGCGCGCATGGGAGCCTGGAGGAATGGCTGGTTCCTCATGATTGCCGGCTGGGGGAGTGCTATCCTGATCACCGCCATGGATTTGTATGGGCTGCCCGACTCAATGAAAGCCGCCTGGCAGGTCATCGCGGGCGGCTAGCCAATGGAGTTTCCATGTACGACACGATTCTCGTAACCTTGGACGGGACACAGACCGACCGGGCCATTATCGAGCATGTCAAAAAGCTCGCGAAGCTCGCGCATAGCCGCCTGGTGTTGCTGCATGTGGCGGACGGCTGGGCCGCGCGCACCTATGGGCCGGATGCGGTAAGTCTTGAGATTTCGGAAGACACGTCTTATCTGGAAAAAGTGCGAGGCGAATTCCAATCGGCGGGCATTCCGACGGAAGCAGAGCTCGCCTACGGCGAGCCGGCTGAACAAATCATCAAGTGGGTCAAGCAGAAAGGATGCGACCTGGTCGCCATGAGCACCCATGGCCACCGCTTGCTGGCCGACATTTTTCTGGGCGCGACAGCGACACGCGTGCGACACAGCATCAATGCGCCCGTGCTGCTGCTCAAAGCGAAATAGAACGCGAAATGAACAACGGTGTTGTGACGCACATCAATCAATCGAGTGCGCTCAGTCACTTACGCAATGTGACCTCGAAGGAATAAACTACAGGGTGCAGATGTCGTGCCAGCTCGGACGTTAGCGTCCAGCATTATTGTCCCCGGCTCAGAATCGATACACTAAGTTCATCATCCATAACTCAGGAAGGCCATCATGTCATCGAACAGTTTTGGCGCCCGCGCCACCTTTAAAGTCGGCAACAAGGAATACGAACTCTACCGCATCGACGCCCTCGACAAGCAGGGAATATCGACCAAGCATCTGCCGTTCTCGCTCCGCATTTTGCTGGAGAACCTGTTGCGCACCGAAGACGGCCGCAATGTCACTCCGCAGGAAATTCGCGCGCTCGCTGCCTGGAACAAGAACTCGAAGCCGGAGAAAGAAATTGCTTTCACGCCCAGTCGCGTGCTTTTGCAGGATTTCACGGGCGTGCCCGCCGTGGTCGATCTGGCTGCGATGCGTGACGCCATGCGTCATCTGGGTGGAGACCCGGCGCTTATCAATCCGCTGCAGCCTGCTGAACTGGTCATCGACCACTCGGTGCAGGTGGACGAGTACGGCACGGAGGGTGCGTTTGAGATGAATGCGCTGCTCGAGTTCCAGCGCAACAAAGAGCGCTACGCCTTCCTGCGCTGGGGACAGACGGGTTTCCGCAATCTTGCGATTGTCCCGCCCGACACGGGCATCGTGCACCAGATCAATCTCGAATACCTGGCGCGCGTGGTCTTCGTGAATGAGGAGGGCGGCAAGCGCACAGCCTATCCCGACACGCTCGTGGGCACCGACTCGCACACGACCATGATCAATGGCCTCGGCGTGCTGGGCTGGGGCGTCGGCGGTATCGAAGCCGAGGCCGCCATGCTAGGACAACCGGTTTCCATGCTGATCCCGCTCGTCGTGGGCGTGAAGCTCACGGGCCGTCTACGCGAAGGCGCGACTGCCACCGACCTTGTGCTCACCATCACCGAAATACTGCGCAAGCATGGAGTGGTTGGCAAGTTCGTCGAGTACTTTGGCCCCGGCTTGCAGGATCTTCCGCTCGCCGACCGCGCCACCATCGCCAACATGGGGCCCGAATATGGCGCGACCTGCGGCATCTTCCCGATCGACAAAGAAACTCTGCGCTATCTCGAACTCACCGGACGCAGCGAGGAACAGATTGCGCTGGTGGAGGCGTATGCCCGCGAACAAGGACTGTTCCACGATGCGCGCACGCCGCCGGCGGAATACTCGGAGCTTCTCAGCCTCGATCTGTCGACCGTTGAACCTTGCCTGGCGGGCCCGAAGCGTCCGCAGGATCGAGTTCTGCTATCAAAAGCGGGCGAGTCATTCACAGGCGCCCTGCCGTCGCTGATCAAGCCCCCGAAGCCCGGAGCGGCCGCGAAAACATCGGTGCCGAGTTCAGCAGAAGCGACGCGCTGGGTGCAGGAGGGCGGTAATCCGGCAGCAGCCGGCGTCGAAGATCCGAATGTTCATGAGCACGTTCCGGCGAACTCGGCGAAGTCGATCAAACATGGAAGTGTGGTGATCGCTGCCATCACTTCGTGCACAAACACTTCGAATCCTTCGGTGTTAATCGCCGCCGGATTGCTGGCGAAGAAAGCCGTCGAAAAAGGACTGTCGGTTCCGCCGTGGGTGAAGACTTCGCTGGCGCCGGGATCGAAAGTGGTCAAGGACTACCTCGAAACCGCCGGCCTGATGCCGTATCTGGAAAAACTGAAATTCCATATCGTCGGCTATGGCTGCACGACCTGCATCGGCAACTCGGGACCGCTGCCTACCGAAGTCTCGGCTGCGATTGAAGAGAAGAATCTGGTGGTCGCCTCGGTGCTTTCCGGCAATCGCAATTTCGAGGGACGGATCAATTCCGAAGTTCGCGCCAACTATCTGATGTCGCCGCCGCTGGTGGTGGCTTTTGCGCTGGCTGGCCGCATCGATATTGATCTGCGCAAGGAGCCGATCGGCAAAGGCAAACACGACCAGCACATCTATCTCGCCGATATCTGGCCTTCGCAGCAGGAAATTGAGCAAGCCCTTTCGAGCGCGATTACTTCGCACATGTTTCGAAAGAGCTACGCCGAAGTCTACGCCGGCGACGAACGCTGGCGTGGGCTGCCCGTTCCCAAGGGCGAAACCTACGCATGGGAAAAAGACTCGACCTATATCCGGCAGGCGCCGTATTTCGAAGGCATGGGACTGAAGCCCTCAGCCGTGGAAGACATTCACGGAGCGCGGGTACTGGCCGTGCTCGGCGACAGCGTCACCACCGATCACATCTCGCCGGCGGGCTCGATTAAGAAGGACGGCCCGGCGGGAAAATATTTGATTGCGCATGGCGTGCAGCCGGGCGATTTCAATTCTTACGGTTCGCGGCGCGGCAATCATGAAGTCATGGTCCGCGGAACCTTCGCGAATGTTCGCCTGCGCAACAAAATGGTGAACACCGAAGGCGGATTCACGCGCCACCTGCCCGACGGCGCCGAGATGTCGATCTTCGAGGCCTCCGAGAAATATCACGCAGAGAAAGTTCCACTCGTGATTCTTGCCGGGAAGGAATACGGCTCTGGTTCATCGCGCGACTGGGCTGCGAAAGGGCCGCGTCTGCTGGGTGTTCGCGCGGTCATCGCCGAGAGCTACGAGCGCATTCACCGCTCGAACCTGGTCGGCATGGGAATATTGCCGCTGCAATTTTTACCGGGAGAAAATGCGGAATCGCTGAAGCTGACGGGCGAAGAAGTTTTCGAGATCGCGGGCATTCGCAACGTGGTCGAGAAATTTGCATCCGGACAGAAAATTACAGTGCGCGTCAAAGGAGGAAAGGCCGGCGAATCTCAGGCCGGCTTTCAAGCGATAGTCCGCATCGACACTCCGCAGGAAGCTCTCTACTACGCCAACGGGGGGATCCTGCAATACGTGCTGCGACAGTTGCTGGCAGGGAAGGCGCAGCCGGAACCGGTGAATGCCTGAGATTTATAGAAGTGATCGGGGCGGGAATTCTCCCGCCCCTTTTTATTGGAGGCCATTGCGCGAAGTGCTCTACAAGATCTTCCCGTCCGCATTCATCAGGTGGAACTGGCCGAGGTTGAGCTCTTTCACGCCTGACTCGATCTTCGAGCGATCACCGACCACGATCCAGATCAGATGATCGGGCTGCACGAATTCCTTCAGCGCGTTGTTTACGTCAGGCAGTTGCAGCGCACTGACCTTGGAACCGTAGGTCTCGTAATAGTCGTCGGGCAATCCGAACTGCACGATGTCGGTCACGGCTTGCCCGAGTTCCTCCAGAGTCTCGCGCGAGCCCGGTTCCTTCAGCGTTTCGTTGGCCTGAATCTTCTTGAGCTCTCCTTCGCCAACCGGGTGATCACCGACAATTCCTCGGAATTCCTTGTCCATCTCGACCAGCGATTCTTTCGTCTTGTCGGTCTGTACCGGAGCGATGGCGAGGAACGGCCGTTGTGAACGGGCGTCGCGCAGTACCGTGCGCGCCCCGTAGGACCAATGTTTATCTTCGCGCAGGTTCATGTTGATGCGCGCGCCAAACGTCCCGCCCAGAGCGTCGTTCGCGGCTTCGATTGCGATCTCTTCCGGGTTCGCCCGCGGCGGCGCGATGATGCCGGTCACGATCACCGACTGCAGCGCGCCCGGTTTGTCGATCAGGTACACCTGGGATTTCGAAGCCATGGTCACCGATGTAACGTTCTTCTTCGGCACGTCCCCGGCTTTCCATCCTACAAAAAGTTTCTCGAGCTTGGGCGTAATTTCCTTCAGATTCGTGTCACCGACGATGATGAGCGTCGAGTTGTTGGGACGCAGCCAGGTGTCGTGGAACTTCACGAGATCTGCGCGGGTAAGCTTTGAGACGCTCTCAATTGTTCCGGTGCCTGTCATCGGATTGCCATAGGGGTGGCCTGCTCCGTAGAGCAGTTCGGGCAACACGCGCATGGCGATGGTCTGAGGCGTGTTCTGTTCGCGTTCAATGGTCGAGCGCACCAGTTTCTGTTCGCGCGCCACTTCTTTTTCCGGAAAAGACGGATTCAGCACCACATCGGCAAACAGGCTGAGCGACGGGTCAAGCTTCACCTTCAGCGAGGAAAGCGTAATGAACGAGAGATCAAGATTGGAGCGCGCATCCAGTTGCGCGCCCAGATTCTCCTCTTCGTCGTTGATCTGGAGAGCGTTGCGCGTATGCGTTCCGTCCAGCAGCACTCGCATCGCGAGATTGGCAGTGCCGGAAGAGGTGAGCGCGTCCGAGGCATATCCCGCATCGGCGGCAAGAATGAAATTCACAAGCGGAACTTCATGCCGCTCCGCGAGAACCACTTTTAGCCCATTGGATAGCGTTGCACGTTGCAGCTTTGGAAGCTTTAACTCCGGCGGCGGTCCGGGGACGGGAGGCTTACTGCGATCTGCGCCCGTCGAAGCAGTCTTGTAATCGGGAAACGGATCGACCTCGAGAATGTAGACGCCATCCGAAAGCCAGCGATTGGCAGCCGATTTCAGATCCTCCGCCGTTGCCTCGCGCACACGCTTGAACGAAAGTTTGTAGGCGTCGGGACTGCCACGAAACACCTGGTTAATCGCCAGCCGGTCCGATTTTCCACCGAAGCCGCCAATGCGCTCGATGCCGCGCAGGAAGTTCGCTTCGTACTGCGCCTTCACGCGCTGCAATTCCTCGGGCGCCGGGCCGCTCTTTAAGAAACGCGCCAGTTCTTCATCGAGTTCCTTCTCGACTTGCGCCACGCTCTGTCCAGCGCGCGCGGTTGCGCGCACATAGAACTGACTCCCAATTTCCCGCTGATCGACATACGCGGAGGCGTCGGTCGCGATCTGGTCCTCATACACGAGCCGCTTGTAAAAGCGCGATGACTTTCCCTCGCTCAGGCAATCGCTCACCATGTCGAGATAGTCGGCATCGGCGCTGCCATATTCAGGAACATTCCACACCTTGTAAATTCGCGCCTGCGGCACGCGGTCCTGAACGATCTGCCGGTGCGTCCCGGTCATCTTCGCAATCCAGACTTCCTGGTGTGCCACGGGAGGCCCGGCCGGAATGTCTCCAAAATATTGTTCAGCTTTCTCTCGGGCGGTCTTGGCATCGATGTCGCCGGCAACGACCATCACCACATTTGACGGGCCGTAGTAGGTTTTGAACCACTCCTGCACGTCCTTCATCGACGCGGCATCGAGATCGGCCATGTCGCCGATCGTGGTCCATGAGTAGGGATGCCCGGCGGGATAAGTATTCTGCGTGAGCAACTGCCGTGTCACGCCGTAAGGCTGATTTTCACCCTGACGTTTTTCGTTCTGGACCACACCACGCTGCAGATCGAGCGTCTTCTGATCGAGCGCGCCTAACAGATGTCCCATGCGGTCGGACTCCATCCACAGCGTCAGATCGACCGCCGATGTGGGAACGTCTTCAAAATAATTTGTACGATCGGGATTGGTGGTTCCGTTCAGATCCGTAGCGCCGATTTTCTCCATCGTCTCGATGTAGCGGCCGGGCGCGTGCTCGCTGCCTCCGAACATCAGGTGCTCAAAAAGATGCGCAAACCCGGTCTTTCCCAGCTTTTCATTTTTCGATCCGACGTGGTACCACATGTTGATCGCCACGATGGGCGCCTTGTGGTCCTCGTGCACAATCACGGTCAAGCCGTTATTGAGCACGAAACGCTCGTAGGGGATGTCAATGTCTTTCGCCGAAGGGTTTTTTTGTTCCGACACTTTCGCAGCCGCTAGCGAAGATTTGTCCTTCGACGCCGGCGCAGAGGTTTGCGCAACACAGTTGAGTACGAAGGCAATAACAGCCAGGATCAGGACCGCAAGTTTCGCACGCATTAGAACCTCCATATTGATCAGAACCGGAGCCGATCTTCTCAAGCAGTTGGACTGCAGAAGCGAAGATAAGTTTACATCGGGCGACCATGATTGGAAGGCCACGCGCAAGGGCGGTGCGCTGGAGCCAATCGGCGCCGCCGGAATGTTATTCTAGAGGGGCAACACGCCGCAGACTTTCGAATTTTTCTACCCAACCCATCATGTCCGATCCCGTGAATTCGAATCCAGACGCCCCTGAACCCACAACCTCCCCTGAGCCGGAAGAGTCATTCAAGGATCTCTTTTCGGCCTACGAAAAAAGCCATGCCCGAAAATCCGAAGGCGGCCCGCAGCGTCGCGAAGGCACGGTGATCGCCGTTAAGGAAGGCTCCGTCATTCTCGACATCGGCTTCAAGAGCGAAGGCCTGCTTCCGATTGCCGAGATGCGCAACGCTCCTGTGAAGCCTGGCGACAAACTGCAGGTGACCGTAAAGGGCCGCGATCCCGAGGGCTACTACGAACTGACGCGCGGCAAAGTCGAACGTCCCACCGATTGGGCTTCGTTGCAGAAGGCTTTCGATGAAAAGGCGACCATCGTCGGTACCGTCACGGGCGTGGTCAAAGGTGGCCTGAGCGTGGATGTCGGCGTGCGCGCCTTCATGCCCGCCTCGCGGACTGGAACGCGCGACGCGGCTGAAATGGCCAAGCTCGTCGAGCAGGAAATTCGCTGCCGCATTACCAAGATCGATGTGGAAGACGAAGATGTCGTCGTCGATCGTCGCGTCATTGCCGAGGACGAAGAGACCGCAGCCAAACAGCGCCGCTACGATGAATTGAAAGAAGGCGATACCGTGCGCGGCGAGGTGCGCAGCCTGACCGACTATGGCGCGTTTGTCGATATCGGGGACGCCGATGCGCTGCTGCACGTGGGAGAAATCGCCTGGCGCCGCGTGAACAAGCCGTCCGACGTGCTTAGCGCGGGCCAGCAGATCGAAGCCAGAATTATAAAAATTGATCCCGACAAGCGGCGCATTGCGATCAGCATGAAGCAGCTGCAACCGCATCCGTGGGACTCGGTTTCCGGCAAATACAAGGCTGGCGACCGTGTGCGCGGAACCATCACGCGCATTGCAGATTTCGGCGCATTTGTCGAAATCGAGCCCGGCGTCGAAGGCCTGATTCATATCTCCGAAATGTCATGGGCGAAAAAAGTCAGAAGTCCCGGCGATCTCGTCAAGGTTGGCGAAACAGCCGAAGCCGTCATCCTGGGTGTGAAGCTAGATGAGCGCCGGATGTCGCTGGGCCTGAAGCAGGCGCTCGGCGATCCGTGGACAGGCGCAGGCGAAAAATTCGCGCCCGGCACCGTGATCGAAGGCCCTGTCACGAGCATCACAAAGTTTGGCGCCTTCGTGCAGCTTGCCGAGGGGGTCGAAGGCATGATTCACGTCAGCGAAATCAGCGCGGAGAAGCGCATCAATCATCCGCAAGACGTGCTGAAGGCCGGCCAGGTCGTGAAAGCGCAAGTGCTGGCGCTCGACACCGAAAAGCGCATCATCCGCCTCAGCATGAAACAACTCGTGCCGACCGGCCTTGACGAATACTTGGCGGAGCACAAAGAAGGCAATATCGTCACCGGCCGTATTCTCGACGTCTCAGGCAATCGCGCGCGCGTGGAACTGGGAGAAGGAATCCAGGCCCAATGCCTCATCCGGGAAGAGCGGGGTGCGAAGCAGGAAACGCAACCCACTCCTGCGTCTACCCCGGCGAAGGCTGATCTATCTTCTCTTGGCTCGATGCTGCAGGCTCGATGGAAGAGCGGAGCTCCCGCGACCGAAGCCAAGCCGGAAGGCCTGAGGGCGGGCCAGATTCGGACCTTCCGCATCGCGAAGCTCGACCCGGCTGCGAAGAAAATTGAGTTGGAATTGGATTAATGATCTTCTAATTTGCGGCAATCACAAGCCCCGGTTTCGTCAGACCGGCCCGTAACCCGCGCTGAATGCCCGAAGTGCTGCTTACTGCTCGGTCTTTCGAACCCATGAGAATGGGTTTGAGTGATAAGATGTGCCAATGGCAAAGACGCTGGTTAACACCGTAATCGACCAACTTCAAAATGAACGGGCACGACTCGAAAACGAGCTGCATCGTGTAACCGCAGCCCTCACCGCCTTCGGGAATGTCTATTTCCACGGAAGCAAAGCCAAGTCGGCGGCGCCGAAAAAACGTTTCATCTCCGCAGCGGGACGCAAGCGCATCGCCGCTGCGCAAAAGGCGCGCTGGGCCAAGGTTCGGGCCGCTAAGAAATCCAAAGCCAAGGCGTAATTCGGGGAAGAATCGATCGCCATTCGGCCTCCGGGCAGAGATCGATTCAGACTTCCAGGATAAGCCTCTGCGCAGTGCACTGGTCTAGGCAGCCTTCTCCGCGACTTCCTTCACGAACGCGGCAAACTGGCGCACGTCTTCTTCCGTCGTGTCGAATGAGCACATCCACCGCACCACCGACTCCTCCTCACTCCACACGTAGAAAAAATACCGCTCCTGGATCGTCTTGATCGCCGCCTGCGGAATCTGCGCAAACACGCCATTCGCGTCCACCGGATAGACAATCTTCAGGCACGAAATTTTCCTGATTTCCTGCTCCAGCAATCGTGCCATCCGGTTTGCGTGGTGTGCATTCCGTTTCCACAGGTCATTGGTCAGCAGGGCATCCATCTGTGCGGACATGAAGCGCATCTTCGATGCCAGTTGTGTTCCCTGCTTGCGCATGAACAGAAAATCACTGGCAAGCTCAGGACGAAAGAACACGACCGCCTCCACTCCCATCAACCCGTTTTTCGTCCCCCCAAATGAGAGCACATCCACGCCCAGGTCGCGCGTTGCCTGGCGCAAGGTCAATCTCTGAGCCGCCACTGCGTTCGAAATCCGCGCCCCGTCCATGTGCAGAAACATCTTTCGCTCGTGCGCAAACTGTGCCAATGCTTCGATCTCGCTCGTTTTGTAGACCGTCCCCATTTCAGTCGACTGCGTGATGGAAATCACCCGCGGCTGGACGTGGTGCTGATCCCCGATTCCGTGATAGGCATGCGCGACCGTCTCGACCGTGAGCTTTCCGTCTGGCGCTGACAGCGGAATGAGCTTGCATCCGGTGAGTCGCTCCGGCGCCCCGCATTCATCCGTATAAATATGAGACAACTCCGGACACAGCACCGCATGGTAAGGACGAGCCAGCGCTTGCAGGCTCAATACATTCGCTGCCGTCCCATTGAAAACGAAGAAAACCTGCACGTCAGCGCCAAAATGGTCGCGAAACTTTCCGATGGCGGATTCGGTATGAGGATCATCCCCGTATCCCACCGCATGGCCCTCATTGGCGCGCCGGATGGCCTCCAGTACCTCGGGATGGACGGTTGCATTGTTATCGCTAGCGAAACTTCGGCTCGGTTTCATGACAGAACAAATTTAGCATTTCGCCTTGAGACCTCGAAATTCTTCGAAGCCTGAAGCGCTGAAACAGAATCTATAAATGATCTAGTATTGTGGTTTACGTTCTCGACCTGGTAAAGAACCGCCGTGCAATTCGCAGGCAGATGAGGAAGCGCCCGGCGTAACCTGAGAAAGGTCATAAGCAGCATCCATATGCCTGGATTTCTTACGAGATCATCGCCGCCGATTTTCGCGATTGCGCTGTTCGGCACCTTAATGTTCACGATCGCCTGCGACAACAGCAAAGCCGCCAAAGTTGCGGGTCCACAGGCTATGCCTGTGAACGTGAAGACGGCCGCACTTGAGAAGGTCGACGATACGACCGAGTATGTCGCGACCCTGAAGTCCCGCGATTCAGCGGTTGTCATGCCGCAGGTTGAGGGCATTATCACTAAGATCTTCGTCCACTCCGGCGAACGCGTTGCGGATGGCGCCCCTCTTATGCAGATTGATCCCGCTAAACAGCAGGCGACGGTCAGGAGCCAGGAGGATGCTCGCAGCGCCCAGCTCGCGCAGGTCAAATGGGCGCAGCAAAATCATGACCGCGTCAGCGGGCTGGCCGCCGCCGGTGTGGTTAGCAAGCAGGATCTCGACCAGGCGCGGGCCACGCTCGACGCGGCTCAGGCCCAGCTCCACTCGCTCGATGCGCAAGTCAACGAGCAGGAGGTGCAATTGCACTATTACCATGTGATCGCGCCCCGCGCGGGCATGGTCGGGGACGTTCCCGTCCGCGTGGGTGATCGCGTCGTCACTACCACGCAACTGACCACGGTTGACAGTCCGGGCAGCCTCGAAGCCTACATTTATGTACCGATCGAGAAATCCGGCCAGTTGAAGATGAATCTTCCGGTGCAGATCGTCGATGGCGCGGGCAATCAGCTCGCGGCCAGCCGCATTACTTTTATCTCGCCGCAGGTCGATAACACGACTCAGACAGTGCTGGCCAAGGCACAGATCACAAACTCGAATGATTCTCTCCGCACGGCGCAATTCGTTCGAGCCCGCGTTGTGTGGGGCAGCGAGCAAAAGCCGGTTGTGCCGGTGATTGCGGTGTCCCGCGTGGGCGGCACTTACTTCGCGTTTGTCGCCGAGCCGGATCAAAAAGGTGGATACGTGGTCCACCAAAAGCCGCTCCAGATCGGCCAAATCGTGGCCAATGACTACGTCGTGCTCGACGGAATCAAGGCCGGGGATAAAGTCGTCGTCTCTGGCACTCAGTATCTGATCGACGGCATTCCGGTAGTTCCGCAAGAGGCGAGCAGTTCGTAGCGGTGATTCGCAGGAAGTTCAACCATCGCCAGCTTGAGCGGCGAGCATCAGCGATTACAACCTGAACCCGTACAACATAATCACGGACTACCAGTCACTAACCACTGTTTCTTATGGCCGACTTTTTTATTCACCGCCCGGTTTTCTCCACGGTCTGCGCGTTGCTGATTATTCTCGCGGGCGCCGCTTGTATTCCCACTTTGCCCATTGCCCAATTTCCAGATCTCGCCCCGCCACAGGTCGCCGTGACCGCTGTCTATACGGGGGCCAGTTCGCAGACTGTCGAATCGGCCGTGACCACTCCGCTCGAGCAACAGATCAACGGCGCCGAGGGCATGAAGTACATCACCTCGTCCAGCACCAATGACGGTGTCAGCACCGTTACCGCGACCTTCGACCTCAATCGCGACCCTGATCTCGCCGCGGTTGACATCGAGAACCGCGTCAACACTGCGTCCGGAAGGCTTCCCGCCGCCGTCAAACAGATTGGCATTACCGTTGCCAAAACTTCGCAGAATTTTGTCTTCGGGGGCGCCGTCTTTTCTCCCGATGGCCGCTATTCCACGCTCTTCATGAGCAATTACCTGGACGTTTACGTTCGCGATCCTCTGAAGCGCGTTCCCGGCGTCGCCGACGTCATTATCTTCGGCGAGCGCAAGTATTCCATGCGCCTCTGGCTTGATCCAGTCCGCATGGCTGGCCGTTCGCTTACCGCAGATGATGTGGTGAGCGCGCTGCAGGAGCAAAACGTCGAAATCGCCGCCGGCCAGGTCGGTGCCCAGCCTTCCATCCCAGGACAGAATTTCCAGATCAGCGTGCGCGCCGTGGGGCGTCTTTCCGAACCTGCTCAGTTCGATGACATCATCCTCAAGAGCAATGCGGATGGCACTCTGGTCCGCCTGAAGGATGTGGGCCATACAGAACTCGGTGCCGAGGACTATTCGAACGACCTCGATTACAACGGACGCGACGCGGTCGGCATCGCTGTCTTGCAGCTTTCCACCGCCAACGCCCTCGACGTACATCAAAAATGCGTTGCCGAACTGGATCGCCTTGCCAAACGCTTTCCGCCCGGCATGCAGTATGAAATCGCGTTCGATACCACCGACGCGGTTGGAGAATCGATCCGCGATGTGCTTGTCACCGTGGGTTCGGCGATTCTGCTGGTCATCCTGGTGATCTTCGTTTTTCTTGGCGACTGGAGAACCACGATCATTCACTTCATCGCCACTCCCGTATCGCTCATCGGGACATTCACTTTCATAAAGCTGCTTGGCTTTTCCATCAATACACTTACGCTCTTTGGAATTACGCTGGCGACCGGGCTGGTCGTCGACGACGTCATTGTCGTGATTGAAAACATCGAGCGCCACCTGCAGGAGGGCGAGCCCAGCGCGATCAAAGCCGCTTCTGAAGCTATGAAAGAAGTCACTGGAGCGGTGATCGCCACCTCGCTCGTGTTGGTTGCAGTATTCGTGCCGGTTGCATTCTTCCCCGGGACCACGGGAATTCTTTTCCGCCAGTTCGCGCTGACCATCGCCTTCTCAATCACCATTTCCGCCTTCAACGCACTGACCCTGTCGCCGGCACTCGCAGCCCTTCTGCTCGGCCGCTTGCACGGAGAAAAGAACCGGTTTTCCAAACTGGTGGACCGCGTTCTCGGTGCCATAACGAACGCTTACGTTCATGCTCTGCGCACTTTCCTGCGCTTCGAAGTCCTGGCCTTGATCCTTTTCGCCGCCGGGCTCGCGTGCTCCTACTTCGTCTTCAAACGCGTTCCCCAGGGTTTCGTGCCCAACGAAGACCAGGGCTACCTTATCGTTGCCATCCAGGCTCCGACCGGCGCGTCGCTCGACTACACCAGAAATATCGGCCGCCAGGTGTCTGCCATCACCAAGAACATTCCTGAGATCCGCGGCACTTTCGCTATCGCCGGATTCAGCTTCGGGGGCGCGACGGCCAACTCCGGACTCGTCTTCCTGCCGCTTCAGCCGTATTCAAAACGCAAAGGCAAAGAGCACAGCGCCGCAGCCATCCTCAACCGTTTGCGCGGCCCGTTGTTTGGAATTTCCGGCGCCATCGTCATTCCCTTCGAGCCGCCCGCCGTGCAGGGTCTGGGCCAGTTCGGCGGATTTCAATACGAACTCCTCGATCAGGGCAATCACACGCTGCAGGATCTCGACAAAACCAACCATGACCTTATTCGCGCTGCCGGCGGGCGTAAGGAAAAAGACTTTACCGGGCTTTTCAGCACCTACACCGCCAACGATCCGCAGTTTGTCGTCACGGTTGACCGCGAAAAGGCGAAGAGCCTGCACATCCCGCTCAGCCAGATTACCGACACGCTCGGCGTTTACATGGGCTCGTCATACATCAACGACTTCGATTTCAACAACCGGTCGTATCGCGTGTATGTGCAGGCCGATAAACAATTCCGCTCGCGTCCGCAGGATATCGGCGAGTACTACGTCCGCTCCGATTCCGGCAGCATGATCCCGCTGCAAAATCTCGTTACCATTACCCAGAGCACAGCACCTCAGGTGATCAATCACTACAACCTGTTCCGCTCGGCCGAAATCGACGGCTCCGCCGCGCCGGGCTTCAGCTCCGGACAGGCCATCGATGCCATGCAGCAGCTCTCGGCAAAAATTCTGCCGCAGGGCTACACCTATGAATGGTCGGGAATTTCGCTGGAAGAATTGGCCTCAGGATCGACCACTCTCCTCCTCTTCGGACTCGGAACGCTGGTGGTCTATCTCACGCTCTCCGCGCAATATGAAAGCTTCGTGCTGCCTTTCATTATTCTTCTGGCAGTGCCCATGGCCCTGCTTGGCGCACTCGGGGCCCAGTGGCTCCGCAGCCAACAGAATGACGTTTACTGCCAGGTCGGCCTTGTCATGCTGGTCGGACTCGCCTCGAAGAACGCGATTCTGATCGTCGAATTCGCCGAGCAACTGCGCGAACGCGGCATGACAATCCTTGATGCCGCCGTCGAAGCGGCGCGCATCCGTCTGCGCCCGATTCTCATGACGTCGTTCGCTTTCATCCTCGGCGTCGTGCCGCTCGTCCTCGCTTCCGGCGCGGGAGAGAACGGCCGCCACTCCGTCGGTACCACGGTCTTCGGAGGCATGATCATGAGCACGGTCCTCAATTTGTTCTTTATTCCCGTGCTTTATCTGCTGATCGAGGGGCTGCGCGAACGACGTAAACTGAAGCGCGCCCAACCGTAGTTCCAGCGGCGAGGGTAGCTTCCTAGACCGATTGCAGAGGTCGCGGCGGTAGCGGATGCTGCGTGGGTTTCCCTGGGCCCCGAGGCGCGAACCCTTTTGCAAGTCGTCATCCGAATTAAAGCAACTTAAGCTCCAGGTTTAGCGTCTTTATGACTGCGTTGAAATGGGACCCTTTGTGAGCCCAAACATCCGCGAGGTCAATCGACAATGAAAAAATCACTGCTGCTCGTCGTGCTATCGCTCCCGCTGGTTTTCTCCTCTATGTTTGGCGTCGCTCAAAACCAGCCCAATCGACAACTCGATCAGAAGAGCCTCGCCCGGATCTACAAGGAAGTTCGCCATGAGCTGGTGATGCTTCCGTACTACGGTGTGTTCGACAACCTCTCCTACAAGGTGGATGCCGACGGCACCGTCACCCTGTTGGGCCAGGTCGCTCGTCCGGTTCTTAAGTCCGACGCCGAAAACGCGGTGAAGAGAATTGAAGGTGTGGAAAAAGTCGTCAATAACATTGAGGTCTTGCCCACGTCCTTCAATGACGATCGC
>JBELAC010000062.1:0-20754 GCA_049509215.1 Terriglobales bacterium | reverse complement strand
AGCATTCAACAACCAGAGAGATTTAACCTGTGAGTTCAGTGATTCCTACAAGCGCGCCGGAATCAGCTTCGCCTCGAAGCTGGCGATTTGGAATTTCGCAAATCTGGGTACGTTTCCTGGTGGCGATTGCCGGATTGGTGCTGGCGTTTGGAGCGGCGCTGTTTTCGACGGTTTCGCGCGAATCGGGCGACGTTTGGGGGACGATCATTCTCGCGTCGGCGGCGCTGCTTTTGGCGACGTTTGTAGGGCTGACGACGGTTCCGTACTTGGCGCGACGGGTGGTGGCGACGCGAGTGCGCGAAGCGATGGATTACGACGTGACGCGGGCGGGAATGATCTACATCCTGATCTCGGTCGTCATTGGAATTGCCGCGATCAACACAGGCAATAACCTGCTGTACGTCATCGTGGCCGCGCTGCTATCGGCGATCATCGTTTCCGGGATTGCTTCGGCTGTGGTTCTGGGCAGCCTGGAGCTGGATGTGCATTTGCCGGAGCATGTATTTGCGGGCCGCCCGATGATGGCGCGGTTGCTGCTGCGGAACGCGAGTTCGTGGATGCCTTCGTTTTCGGTGCGCGTCGTACCGGGCAAGCGCAAAGCCGCCAAAGAATGGCGGTGGGAAGCGTACACGCTGGGGTGGCCGCGAAACCGGGCGCCGGAGGAGCAATGGCTGCGGCTGCCTGATCGAAGATTGCGCCGCGTCAGCCTGGATGCGGAAAAGCCGATCCTGCAGCAGCCGGTGTATTTTCCATTTCTTGCTCCTGAGGAGCAGTTGCGCGCGGACCTGGAAATGACGCTTCCGTCACGTGGACGGTATCAGGAAAGGAATTTTGGCTTGGCCACGCGCTTTCCGTTTGCGTTTCTGACGAAAACCCGGCGCGTCAATCTGGTGCGTGAAATCATTGCCTATCCGGTGGTCGAGCCAACCGAGCAATTTCTGGAAGTCCTGCCGATGGTGACGGGAGAATTTGAAACCTTTGTGCGGGGACGAGGCTACGATCTCTACCGGATCCGCGAGTACATGCCGGAGGATTCGGCGCGACATGTGGATTGGAAGGCGACGGCACGCACAGGAAATCTGAAAGTCCGCGAATTCAGCCGGGAGGACGAGCGTAAGCTGCGGATCGTGTTCGACAATCCAGCGCCGGGAGTTCTGGACCCGGCGAGTTATGAGCGGGTGGTGCGTGTGGCGGCATCGCTGGCGTGGCACTTCCATCACGAAGATGTGGAAGTTTCTTTTGTAGCCCCAGGATTAGAGCCGACGGCCGATGTTTTCGACTTTCTGCGCTATTTGGCGCTAGTCGAGCCGCAGGAGGCGAGTCCGGTATTTGCCCGGCTGCGAGCGAGCGAGGATTACAACGTGATCGTAACGGCGCGCGAGCGGGCGGCAATTCCGGCGGCTTTTGCGGTCGGCTCCTATGTCATATCTCTGGATCTGGCGCGGAATGGGTAGAGTGGGGAATCTGGGAAGCGCGTCAGGACAAGGCAGGGTGATGGTTACTAAGGTTACCTAAGTTGATTGACCTTGCGAACACAAGTGGACGAGGATAGTGGGGAAGGTTTGGAGCATCGCAAAAGATCGCGGTGCTTTGCTTCGAATCCAGCCCCATGTCGATACACAGCCACATGACCGCGTTGTGTCTATGGAGCGCGCAACCGATCCTGCAAGCGGTCGTCGCTGTAATCTTTTGGCATCGCAAACTTCACCGGCAATTTCCTGTTTTCTTCTATTTTCTGCTGACGCAGGTTGTCATTTATGCCGTTACTCTTCCACTCTACGGAAATGACAAAACCTACAAATGGTATTTCTTGACATTCTGGTCTGGCGAGGCCATGAACGCAATCCTAGGGTTCAAAGTCATTCATGAGATTTTCCTGGATGTGTTTCGACCTTATCACGCGCTGAAAGACCTGGGCACACCCATCTTTAGGTGGGCGGGCGTGGTCATGTTGCTGGTATCGGTGGTGGTGGCCGCTTCGAATTCGTATAGTCAGGACCCGATCGTACATGCGGTGACAACCCTGAAACGTTCCGTCTCCCTGGTGCAGTTTGGGCTCATTTTGTTCTTGATTCTGTTCTCGCGCTTTCTCGGAGTGTCGCGCAAGCGACTCAGCTTTGGAATCGCGCTCGGCTTTGGAATGATCTCTGGCACCGAACTGATGGTGCTGGCGATGATGTCGGGAGGTCTGATCGGCCATACCACCTATAACCTGATTACCATGTTGTCTTGCGACGCCGCGATTGTGGTTTGGATGGGGTATTCCGTTGCGCCCGAGGTTGCGGGCGAAACATCCGTCAATCGTTTGCAGACGCAGCGGTGGGAACAAGGATTGGCGGACCTTCAAACCAGTACTCCGAATGATTCGTTAATCCCGATGTTTGAAGGAATGGTGGAGCGAGCTTTCTCACGCAGTTCGACTCTTGAGGGCAGCGATGGTTCACTCCCGTTTCCAAGGCCTGCGGAAATGCCTCGAGCGAAATCGGCGGCGGCTGGTTCGAAAGAGCGGCGATAGCTTCCGAGAAAAACAAGGTTAGAAAAAACCTTGTCAAGAGCGATTATCACATCTGTTGTCTCGTCCTGAGACGCTGGGACTTACCATCTGTTCCTGAAACGTTTACTTTAACAATCCTACAGGAAACACTGTAGGATTGCCCCTGGGTGTGAGGTTCTCCTGGCGGTTTTTCCACAAGCCAGGGTTGCCGATGGGTTCAAGGGCGCAAGATCTCCCGAATGAGAATGTTAGAGGCTGTGTATAATGCGGCGACGAAATTTCGTCATTTCCGACGAGGTTTGGTCAGACCCTAAGGAGAGAAGTCTCATGAAACGTTCGCTCAGAGCGTTACTGTTGTTGGTAGGTTTGGTAGGTACATTCGCATATGCAGCCATCCCGAGAGTTCCCGCTCCCAGTGGCCCGATCGCGATATGCCCTCCCTCACACCCGAATTGCGGCGACTAATCGCGATTCGAGTATTTTAGGAAAAAGAGGAAACACATACAGCATCACAATAGGCATTCTTGGGCTGACCAGATTGGTCAGCCTTATTTTTTTGCTCCGTCACCTGCGCTGGATTCCGTTCTGGCCGAGGTTGAGCCGGCACTCACTTTGCTGGCTCCTTGCTCGGACTGTTCTATGGAATCGACATCCCTGTTGATGTATTGCACGATGATGGAGATGCGCCGGTTCGACGGATCCTCGGGATTCTTTTCATTACGCAAGCGCTGATCGGCAAAGCCCCGCACCTGCGAGACCTGGTCGGCGCGCAGGCCTGAACTTTGCATCAGTCGGCGGGCGGCGTTGGCGCGGTCGGCGGAAAGCTCCCAATTGGTGTAGCTGCCTGTTCCCGCAAAGGGCTTGGCGTCGGTGTGTCCTTCAACGGAAAGATGATTGGGTACCTTTCCTAATTCCACGGCCAAAAGCGAGAGCATCTCTTTTCCGCTCTGGTTGAGCGCGGAGCTGCCACTGTCGAAGAATGTACCCTGATCCGATTCGAGCAGCTCGATTCGTAGACCCTCGGCGGTGACTGTCATTTCAATATTTTTTCGGAGATTGTCGAGGTCAGTGATGCTGCGAATGCTCTTTTGCAGTTGCTCCTTCAGTTCCGCCATATTCTGCTTGGTCAGAGAAAAGTTTTCCCCCGATCCGGATTGGTTGGTTCCGACTTTCTTGGCAGTTCCGGTGGGGTCTTTGAAATAGCCGCCGATGGCAACCTGCAGTTGTTTGCTGCTGTTGAGGAGCCACAAGACGATGAAGAGCGCCATCATGGCGGTGACGAAGTCGGCGTAGGCAACTTTCCAGGCACCGCCGTGATGGCCGCCGTGGCCACCTTTTTTCTTGATGATAATGATGGGCGGTGTGGACATGGTGAGGTTATCCCGCACTACCAGCGGCGGCTGCAGCATCGCCGCCAGCCTCGGAGCCCGATGGTCCCCGGTTGCGGCAGGCCTGTTCTACTTCCTTGAAGGAAGGGCGGACATGTCCGGGCACAACGCGCCTTCCCATTTCCACTGCCATGATGGGGGCGACACCTTTGAGAAAAGCGACCATCACGACGCGCAATACGAGCAAGAATGCGTGCTCTTCTTCAGCCGCCTTGCCCATGCGGGCCGCGACTGGACCAACGAGGCCATAACAGAGGAGGATGCCCAGAAAAGTTCCGACCAGCGCAGCGGCCACTTTGTGGCCGATTTCCTCGGGTGGGCCACCCAATGCGCCCATGGTGATGACGACACCGAGGACGGCGGCGACGATTCCCAAGCCAGGAAGTGAGTCAGCGGTTGTAGTGAGGGCGGCGGCCGGTTCGCTTGCGCCCTGATGATGGACTTCCATGTCGGTGTCCAGCATCTGATCGAGATCGAAAACCTCGACGCCCCCGCTGACGGCCATGCGCATGGTATCGCACACGAAATCGCGCAGATGATGATTCTTGAGGAAGTCCTTGTATTTGGAAAACAGAGGACTCTTGTCGGGCGCTTCAATATCATTCTCGAGAGCGACTAATCCTTCTTTGCGGGCCTTCTGCAGGAGTTCGTACATCATCTTGAGCGAGTCGATGTAGCGCTGCTTGTTGAACTTGGAGGAGCCGAAGACTCCGCCGATGCCGGCCGCGATCTGCTTGAGGATGTGCAAGGGGTTGGCGATCAATACGGTGCCCGCGGCGGCGCCGCCGATGATGATCAGCTCCGCGGGCTGCATGAGCACGCGCAGATTGCCATGCTCCATGAGGTAGCCGGCGACGATGCAGCCAAAAACAACGACGATCCCGATAATCGCAAACATGAAAAATCATCCTCGCGAGCGCATTTAGGCTCCGCTCTGCGCATGGAACGCGCGTCCGGCAGCGGAGGCATGCGCGGGCTCCAATCCATTTAGCAATTGATCAAGGGTGAGGCCGGGTTGGGCCATGGTGTGCGTCACTACGGCCTGAACAGGAAAACTATCGCCCCACCAGCGGACCTCCGAGTGCGAGACCAGGCTCCAGACAGTTTCCGCGGATGCGGCGGTCGCGACGGGATTGGCCGAGGGCAGCAGCGCGATGAACTCGTCCTCCCCCCAACGGCCGAGAAAGTTTTCCGTGCCCAGGCTGTGCCGAAGCGTGTGCGCGGTGGTCTTCATAAAAGGAACGGCAGAGTGAGGACCGTGCTTGGAGCGAAACTCGTCGAGTTCCAGGACACGAATCCGCAGGACTCCGAAGCTTCGGTGCGATTCCTCCATGCCTGCGATCCACTCCTGTAGTACCGCGCGTGTGAGGCGATGACACGGGACGCCGGTCACCGCATCCAGGCAGCCATAGAGAGAAGGTTCGGCTGGCTTGTCCTGCTCCTCTGTCGTTTCTTCGAACAGGATGATTGCGCCTTCAATGGTGTCGGCGCTTCCGGGAATTGCCCGGCTTCGGATCCTGACGGCTACGCGGTGCCCAAGCTTGTGAAGGCAAAAGGCAGTGATTTGCCGGGGCTGTCCATCACGGAGGGTCGCGGTTACAGGGCTATTGTCGCCCCACAAAATACGGCCGTGATGATCGCAGATCTCAACGATATGACCGGCGCAAAGTCTTCCAACAACTTCATGGGAAGGATGCCCGACGATGCGTTCGGCGACATGATTCCAGAAACGGATTCGCTGATCGCGGTCGACGATGTAAACGCCGACCGGCAACTCTTCTAATGCTGTGCGGAAAAGCGTGGGATTTTCGAAGAAGTTGGAAGGCATAGCCGATCACTCCGCAATTGGGATCATCGGCAGGAGGGAAAGGAACTTCAGGTAGGGAAACGAACGCGTGAGCGCATGCTGGCAGCCGAGCACCGCGATGCTGGGAGGATTAGCAGATTTTCATGAAGCACCGAACGTCGTCGTTTCGCGTTGAATCATGTCGCGGGCGTGGGGCCCGCGCCACACTTACCGCGTCGCGCGGCACATTTACGCCGCGCGCTGAGATCGCGAACCGAGTATGCGTGACAGCTCCTCGACGTCAAACACTGGCGGCTGACATGTGAAACCGGAGCAGACGACGGCGAATGATCTTCCGTCACGGAGAGCGGGAAGATGCGGAATTGTCTCCGCCAGAGCGGGCGGAAGATCTTGCGCGACTGCCCTGTCAGGGTGCAGACGGACGACTGCGGCATTCAGAGAAAGCGACCGACAGGCCGCGCGATCGAGTTGGGCCGCTCGTTCGTCGTTCCCTACGATTACGACCTGCATGTGCGGTTCGGTAAAACGGGCGACGGCCAGTCCGTAGGTCGCTGCAAAAATGCCGTGTTGTGCGGCGACGCTGGCATAGAGTTCCAACGTGCGCTCGGCGTGCTCCCGATAGTGCGGCTCGTTCGTGTAGCTGTGGAGGCGGAGCAACGCGATTGCAGCTGCCGAATTGCCGGCGGGAGTGGGGGAATCCTGAAAAGGTTTTCGCCGCGTTCCTAGAATGCCCGGCACGCGGTCGCGCGTATCTCTGTTCCGAGTGTCTGTGTCGAAAAATCCGCCGGCCTCGCGATCGAAGAAGCCTGCCAGCATTGCATCCGCGATCGCTCGCCCGAAACGGAAATAGCTCAGATCAGCGGTGGCTTCGTAGGCGTCGAGAGAAGCGATCGCCGCGAACGCATAATCGTCGAGCACGCCGGTGGTGTCGCGACGGTCGGCTTTCGGATCGGAATAGGCGATAACGTGCTTCAGAGTGGAACTGTTGCCATTCCATCCCTCGGACAGCATGCGGTCCAACGAGCGCAGCGCGCATTGGCGAGCGTCTTTGAGATTGAGGACCTTTGCCGCTTCGAGGTACGCGGAGACGCACATGGCATTCCATCCGGCGTACACGGTCTTATCGACGTATGGCGTCGGGCGAGCGAGGCGGGCGGCGTACATTTTCTTTTTTGCCGAAGCCAGCAACTCGCGAACGCGGTCTTCGGTGAGGTTGAGACGCCGCGCGATTTCCACCATGTCCGCGCGGACGTACAGCACATTTTTTGCGGGATCGTGATGCATCTCACCGATTTCGGAGATGTCGTAAAGGAGTTCGGCGGCGGCGGATTCTTCTTCGGTCAGTACTGCGCGCGTTTCATCGAGGGTCCAAGTGAAGTAGTCGCCATCATCGTCCATCGAATAGTCCGCATCCTGCGAGGCATAGAAGCCGCCGTGGGAGCGGTCGGTGAGCCACTCGTCCATCCAGCGAATCATATCGCGCGCGACGTTGGCGAAGAATTCGTCGCCGGTGGCCTGGTAGGCATGGATGTAGTTCTTCAGCAGTTCCGAATTGTCGTAGCTCATCTTCTCGAAGTGGGGCACAATCCAGCGTTCATCGACCGAGTAGCGGTGGAAACCGCCGGCGAGCTGGTCGTAGACGCCGCCGCGGGCCATCTTTTCGAGCGTGTGGACGAAGATGTGGCGGAGCTCTTCACTCTTTCCTGTGTTCTTGCTCCCCGTGCGCGCATAGTGCTCCATCAGCAAATCGAGTACGGAAGAATGCGGAAATTTCGGAGCGCCTCCGAAGCCGCCGTTTGTTTCGTCGAACATTTTCTGTGCCGATTCGACGATGGCGTCGATGACGGTCGCCGAAATGTTGCCGCCATCCCCGTAAGATTCGGCGCGACCGATTGCGCTTTCGACTATCTTGGCCTGCTCGACGACGTCGGCGTTTTTCTCGCGATAAGCCTGCGCAATCGAGAGCAGCACGCGCTTAAGACTGGGCCGGCCATAGCCGTCGTTAGGAGGGAAATAGGTTCCGCCGTAGAACGGCTTGCCATCCGGAGTAAGAAAGGCCGTGAGCGGCCATCCTCCCTGCCCGGTCAGCGCGTTGACGGCGGCCTGATAGCGGCAGTCAATGTCGGGGCGCTCATCGCGGTCTACTTTTACGGCGATGAAATTGTCGTTGACGATCTTCGCTACCTCGGGATCGTCGTAGGACTCGCGGTCCATCACGTGACACCAGTGGCACCAGACCGCGCCAATGTCGAGCAGGATGGGCTTGTTCTCGCGCCTGGCCGCGGCGAAAGCGTCGTCTCCCCATTCGTGCCATTGGATGGGCTGATGCATGGCGGAACGGAGGTAGGAGGATGAGGCGCGGGCGAGGGAGTTGTGGGAGGGGATGGTCATTCAGTAAGGATAGCGTTTGACGAGGAAGATTGCAGATTGGGAAGCGGCGGAGAAAGAAAATTAACCACAGAGAGCACGGAGGTGCACGGGGTAAACCGTCCGACGTTTACTCCGCGATCTCTGTGCCTCTGTGGTAATCGCTTTTGGTCCGATGAAGCTCGCGCTGAACGTTCAAGATTCTAGTTGATGTCCTGCTTCGCCTCCAGTTTTTTCACCAGGCCGTCGACGTAGGTTTTCTGGTTATCGGGAGCGCCGGCATAGGCCAGTTTCATTTCCTGGGCGGCATTGTCGAACTTGCCTTCCGAGCAGTAAATGCGCGCCAGTCCGGAGTGAACGAACCACATGTCGGGATGTTTCTGGGCGTTGTCGCGGAAAATAACGAAGGCTTCGTCGCTGCGCTTCTGGGCTTGCAAGCCGCGAGCGTAGAGGTGAACTTGCAGCGGAGTGGCTAATGCGAGCGCCTTCTTCTCGGCGGCCGCAGCATCCTCCTTGCGGTTCATGGCAGCCAGGACTTGAGATTTGGTCATCTCGTTGTCGAAACGGTCTTCATTTTCAATCGACTTGTTGGAATAGGCGAACGCGTCATCGAGGTCAACTTTTTCGGCGAGGAAATACGTTGCGGCCTCGTCCCAGCCTTGCCATGTGTATTGGCCCAAGCCGCGTAATTGCTTTTTGGCGCTAGCCTCGACCACGGCGTGAACGTCCACGCCAACTTTGAAGGGGACGGCGACCTTCTCCCATTCGAGTTCGACGACGGTCGAATCGGGTTTCACCTGATCGAAGTCGTAGGTCAAGGCGTTGTGCATTTCCGCCGGCTGCGGTTTCACGGTTACGCGCAGGGCATCCTCGGCCTGATTGTAGGTGAACGCGCCCCAGGAGGTGGAATTCTTCGAGAAGATGATGGTCCATTCGTCGGCAGTGGGAATCATGTGCAGGCCGTAGGTTCCCCTGTCGAGTGGCTTACCTTCAATGGTGACCGGGTCGCTGAAAGTGATGGTCGTATTTTCATTGGCGCCGGCGCGCCAGACCTGTCCGTAGGGAACGAGACCGCCCCAGACCTTGCGATCGTTCACGAGCGGGCGATGGTAAGTAATGGTGATGTCGGTGATGCCGATGCGCTGGGAAACCTGGGCGCGCTGGCTTTGGCGGGGCAGATCGAGAACGAGCGATTGGGCAAAGCCGATTTCGGCGACGGCGATTATGCCCAACAACAACAGAAGGGCCTTCGAGATTCCTCGCACCATGGGAGAATGCCTCCTTTGACGTGTGTTTCGCAGAATTGTGCTGGACGGGCCACCAAGTTGTGACCTCACCCGAGTCAGCACTTAGACGTGCGGCGATGCAGAGAGTGAGCAGGGCGGACTCAGCGCAACAAATTGTCGAGATTTCGGGCTACCAAAAATAGAAATCCAGGGTCTAACTCAGTGTTCCCCATTGTCCCTTTGGGAGCTTTTTCTTTGGGAACCTCCGCGGCTCGCTCTGCGTATCTATTGGGAGAGGGAGCGGGTGAATTCCTGCCGTTGCGGGTTCTGTTATGCGAATGCTGATTGAGATCGTGCGCCAGTCGCTCACTACCTTGTGGGCTCACAAGCTGCGCTCGTTTCTGACCATGTTCGGCATCGCATGGGGGGTTGGGTCGCTATTGCTGTTGGTCGGGCTGGGCGAAGGATTCCGCAGCGGACAGAACAAGCAACTGGCGAACCTTGGCCAGGACATTATGTTCGCATTCCCCGGACGGATTCCCGCCGTGGAAGGCAGCACCCAGTCGGGACGCACCTACCATTTCACCTATGGGGACGCGCAAGCCATACGCAGCGAGGCCCGGCACATCAAGTACGTTTCGCCGGTACTGAATCGCGAGGATATTCGCGCGGTGAGCGATTACGGTTCCACGAATGGGCAGGTTTTTGGGGTAGCGACCGAGTACAACAAAATTCGCAATGTACCGGTGGGCCCGGGACGGTGGTTCAACGACGAAGACAGCGGCGAAACCCGCCGCGTGGCCGTAGTCGGATGGGAACTGCTCAAGAATATGTTTCCGGACCGGCCGGCCGTTGGTTCCACAATTTTGCTGAATGGGTACCGGTTCGATGTGATCGGAGTGCTCAGCAGGGTCGGGCAGGACGGGAATAACGGGACGAATGCGCGGATCTTCATTCCCATCGAGACCATGCGCGATCTGTTTCCGCTGAAGGAAGAAAATACTGAAGACGCGATTTCGTTCCTCAACTATCGTCCTTTAACCCCCGGGCAGCACCTGGACGCGCAGCGCGAAGTGCATGAGGTGATTGCGCGGCGGCACGGGTTCGATCCGAAGCTGGCGGACTCGTTTGAGGACTGGGACACGATTGAGGACAACAAGCGGGTCAGCAAGATCTTTGACGCGATGGATGGATTTCTCGGGGTAGTGGGTGTGATCACGCTGGCGCTGGGCGCGATCGGGATCATCAACATCATGCTGGTGTCGGTCACCGAACGCACGCGCGAGATCGGGCTGCGCAAGGCGCTGGGCGCGACGCATCGTGCCATCATGACGCAGTTCTTCGTCGAGGGCGCGTTTCTGACGGCTCTGAGTGGAGGCATTGGGTTGGCCATCACGACCGCACTCGTAACGCTGCTCGCTGCATTGCCTGCGCCGGAAGGGTTTGACACGCCGCGTATTGTGCCGACGTCGGCTATGATCGCGATTCTTTCGCTGGCAGCGGCAGGCATTGTGGCGGGTCTTTATCCGGCGCGGCAGGCCGCGCTGCTGCCGCCGGTAGAGGCGCTCCGCCAGGAGTAAGTATGATTCTCGAACTCGGACGGCAAGCCTATAACGCGTTGAAACACAATCGCCGCCGCAGCATCCTGACGATGCTCGGGATGGCGTGGGGCATTGCGACAGTTGTGTTGCTGCTGGCATACGGGGAAGGTTTCGAGCGCGGATTGTGGGTGGCGTTCCGGTCGTGGGGAACGAACCTGGTTTTCATTTTTCCCGGACGCACGTCTTTGCAGGCGGGTGGCACGAAGGCGGGAAGCGAGGTCAAGCTCACTGTCAACGATCTCGATTACCTGCAGGCCGAGGTGCCGCTGCTCAAGCGCATTTCTCCCGAAGCATTCAAACAGTGCACGGTGGCGTACGGCATTCGGAGCGACAACTACGGGATCAGCGGAGTGTATCCGTACTACTCGCATATGCGGCGTATGGATGTTGAAGATGGGACGTTTTTTACGGAACTGGACGAAAACACGCACAGCCATACGGCCGTTCTCGGATCTGATGTTAAGAAGAAGTTGTTCTCTGGGCAAAACGCGCTGGGCGAAAAGATCCGCATTAACGGCGTCGCCTATGAAATCATTGGAGTGCTGAAGCATGTGATTCAGAACGGCGATGACAACATGAACGGCAAGGTCTACATTCCGTTCAGCGCGATGAGCGATCTGACGAATACGTACTACCTGAATGCCATTGCCATGGAATATGAAGGAGATCACCAGAAGGTGGCGGACGCGGTGCGGCGGTCGATGGCCTTTCATCATGACTTCGATCCCAAGGACAAGCGGGCGATTTTTGTGTTCGACGTCTTCGCGGACCTGCTGGACTTGCGCGTGATTACGACCGGCATCAAGATCCTTCTGGGCTTTATCGGACTACTCACACTGGGTATTGGCGGCGTCGGCTTGATGAACATCATGCTCGTATCGGTGACGCAGCGTACACGCGAGATCGGCGTGGAAAAGGCGCTTGGGGCGCGCGGTTGGCATATTCTGGTGCAATTCCTTGCGGAGGCTCTGGTCATCACATTGATCGGCGGGCTGGCAGGTGTGGTGCTCGCGTACATTGTTTCGTGGTCGGTGGGGTCGCTCACCCTTTGGAGCGCCTTCGTTGAGAATGGCACGGAAGGCGATATTCATCTGACTATCGACTTCGCGACTTTGGTGGCATCGACTGCGATCCTCGGGTTTGTTGGCATCGTCAGCGGGATGCTGCCGGCGATCAAGGCATCGCGATTGGATCCGATTGAGGCCCTGAGATACGAATAGCGGCCAAAGCCCGGCCCGGTGGTTAGAATGAACCTTCCGGGAGGCGATCTCCATGGCCACCGACTATGCGCAGCTCACCCAGAACCTTCTCCGGTTCTATGATTTCGCCAACAAAGTTGTGCTTTTTGTAGGTGCAGGAAGCAAGCAACTGCTCGACGACTCTGCGGGAGCGAAGAAGCGGATCGCAATTGATCAGGATGTCGCGGCCCTGAAGGAGTTGGCCGCAAACGTCGCCGCAAAGGGCATGCAGGATTCCGTAGAGGTTGTCGGCGGCAGGTTCGAGGACGTCGCTCAATCCGGCGATGTGGTTTATTTCGAATTTTGTCTGCATGAGATGGCCAATCCTCGGAAGGCGCTGGCTCATGCGAAGAAGCTGGCGCCCGATATCGTGGTTTTCGATCATTCGCCGGAATCGGAGTGGATTTTCTACGGGGCAGAAGAGGATAAGGTTTTGCGGAGCCGGCACATCATGGAGCAGTTTGGCGTTCGGCGTTGCGAGAAATTTCACACTGAACAAAGGTTCGCAAATTACGGCGAACTCCTTGCCAAAGTCGGTCCGCAGGGGCCGCTGGCAATCGAACGCATCCGGCGTTTCAGCGGGGCAATGAATATCGTCATTCCGATGGACTACGAGCTTAATCTGCTGTAGCCGTTTACCCCAGCGTCCAGCTGAGTAGAATGGCTGGGTGCCTGACTCCCCGAATCTTGCCAGAGTGCTTGAGCACCTTCGGCGCTACGAACATCCGCTGCTGGCATTTTCCGCGCGCGAAACGAAGGGCGGCGTTGTCGAAGTTCTGATTGACCTGAAGAATCCGAGTGTTCCAGTGCATACCTACGTTTTTCCGATTCATCCGCGAGATCTGGACAACCCGCAGTTTGCGTGGCATCTGCAGCGCCAGCTCTATGACGCCCTGCATGACTACTTCATCGAAATGTTCACGAGCACGCCGCAGGACCGGGCAGTTCCTCGCAGCACGGGGTCGGTGGGCCACGCCGAGTCCACTCCGCATGATGAGGAGAGCTAGCAGGCGTGTCGCTGCGTGAACAGATCGAGCGCGACATCCGCGAACGTGGACCAATCCCATTTTCGCGCTACATGGAGATCTGCCTCTACGATCCTAACGGCGGCTACTACTCCCGTAACGCGGAACAATTCGGGAAGGCAGGAGACTTTTATACCTCGAGTGATGTGCATGCCGTGTTTGGCCGCCTGCTGGCCCGGCAGTTTGAAGAGATGTGGGAGGCGCTCGACCGGCCTGCGAAGATGGAAGTGCTCGAACTCGGCCCCGGGCGCGGACTATTTGCGCGCGACGTTCTGGACTGGTCGAGGGAAAAGTTTCCTGAGTTCTTCAGCGCGCTCACCTATACGCTGCAGGAATCTTCGCCGCCGCTGCGCGCGAAGTTGCGCGAGAATCTCGGTGATTATGCTGCGAGCGGCAAAGCCGCCATTCCGGATACACGGCCAAGCTCAGGCGCGCTGGGAACCGGGCAAGGCCCGGAGATATGGCGCGCGTCTCCGCCCGAAATCCCGGTCGTCATTCTTGCCAACGAATTCTTTGACGCGCTGCCAGTTGAGATTATCGGCAAGCAAGGCAAACTCCATCTTGGTTTTGAGGCCAGACGATTGGCCGAGATCTGGTTTCCTCCAACCCCAGAGGAACTCGAGTTCCTAGATCGCTTTGGAGTCCATCCGGAAGAGGGCGAGCGCATTGAAGTCCCGCTGGCTGCGCAAGAGTGGATGAGGCAGATTGCTCACGCGATCGGCGTCGGCTTTCTGCTCGTTATCGACTACGGCTACACGCGCGCCGAGCAACTGGCGGGACGCCATCGGGGAACGCTGATGACGTATCGGCAGCACTCCGCAAGCGGCGATCCGTACCAGGCGCCGGGAGAACAGGACCTGACCGCCCATGTAAATTTCACCGCGCTGGCGGCGGTGGCGCAGCAGGCCGGAGTTCGCACCGAAAAGCTGGTCACGCAATCGCAATTTCTGATGGGGATTGGCGAGACGACCCAGTTTGCTGATGCCTTCGAGGAATGCCGCGTGCCACAAGAGCGCGCCAAAGTAGCGCTGCAGTTGAAACATCTGGTCACTCCTATGGGAATGGGAGAAACGTTTCAGGTTCTGATGGGCAGCCGGGGAGTTGAGGCCGGGAAAGTCGTTGGATTGAGCGGCCTGCGGTTTAATTCGTGACTACTCAATTGCTGAGGATGGCCTGCAACTCAGTGCGAACGATCCCTCACTTTAGTGCGCCAGTTTTGGCGCTATTTAACATTCCCGAAATATCTTTGCGGTAAACTGCCGACAGGATTAGAAAGATGAGTTCGCCGCGCGTATCTCGTTTTGCGTTGCCCCTGCAGGTGGCCGCTGTCTGCTACCGCAGGGTGAATTCGCATGCGGAGTTTCTGCTGGTCAACACGAACGGCGGCAACAAGTGGACGTTTCCCAAAGGAGCGCCCGAACCTCGCCTTTCGCACAGCCAGGCCGCCGAGCGCGAAGCCAAAGAAGAAGCCGGAGCCCTCGGCATCATCGAGCCCCGCCACTTCCACATCTACATCCACTCCAAGGGTGTTTTCTGGCAGCCCGGCGGCGTGCAGGAATACGTGGTCAAAGCATTCCTGATGGAAGTTCGCCAGACGCGCAAGCCGCACGAAGACTATCGCAATCCTATGTGGTACGACGCCCAAGAGGCACGCGTGATCCTTGCCAAAGGTCGCGAAGTGAAATATGCGCGGGAACTGCAGGCTGTGGTTGACCGGGCGCTGGAACAACTGGGCGAGGCTCGGGTCGCGGCAGCCCGCCAAGCTATCCGTTCGTGATTTCCTGTATCTCGTCTTGACGCCGCATTTAGCATGTTGCGCAGGAGTTCGCTTTGAAGAAAACCGTGAAGCCCTTCTCAACTGTCTCGCCCGCGAAGAAAGTTGCGGGCTTTATCGCCAAGTTCGACGCCAACATTGCCAGGCAGATCAACGCCGCGCGCCGTGTGCTGCGCAAGCGATTTCCGACAGCAAATGAGCTGGTCTATGACAACTACAATTTTTTCGTGATTGGATTTGGTACGACAGAGCGGACCTCCGATTGCCTGTTCTCTTTGGCGGCCAACGCCAAGGGTGTCGGGCTCCATTTTTACTGGGGAGCGAAATTGCCCGATCCACACAGGATTCTGCTGGGCAGCGGATCTCAGAATCGGTTCATTCGTCTGGAGAGCGCGGCGACGCTTTCGAATCCGCAAGTGAAGGACCTGTTGATGGGTGCAGTTGCCCAGGCGAGAGTGCCGCTGCCGGCCTCAGGGCGGGGACGCACCATTATCAAATCGATCTCAGCCAAGCAAAGGCCGCGCCGGGAAGTTGCCAAGTAACATTTAGCCGCCGCCCATCCTTCGCAGGCGCGATTCATGAGACGATAAAAGAGTCCCATGATTCAACTTACCTCAGCCGGCAAACGCTATGGCCACAAGTTGTTGTTCGAAGATGCCGATTGGCTGATCACGGCCGAATCGCACATTGGGCTCGTGGGGGCCAATGGCACCGGCAAATCCACGGTGATGAAAATCCTGGCGGGCCTCGAAACGCTTGACTACGGCTCGATTTCGCGTGCCAAGGGTACTTCTGCCGGGTACCTGCCGCAGGACGGTCTGGCGCTTTCGGGCCGGTCTGTTTTTGCCGAGTGCCTGTCGGTATTTGACGATCTGCACGCCATGGAAAAAGAGATGGAGTCGCTCACGCGCAGCATGTCAGAGCTTGACCACACCAGCGCCGAATATGCCGCCGTGGCCGACCGCTATCAGTTGCTGGAACACGAGTTCACCAGCCGCGATGGCTATACGCTCGAAATGGAAGTGGGCAAGGTGCTCACCGGCCTCGGCTTTCATCGCGACGACTGGACACGAAATACTGAGGAATTTTCGGGCGGCTGGCAGATGCGCATTGCGCTCGCCAAATTGCTGTTGCAGAAACCGAACCTGTTGCTGCTCGACGAGCCCACCAACCACCTTGATCTCGAAGCGCGGAACTGGCTGGAAGAATATCTGGAAAGCTATCCCTACGCATATGTGCTGATTTCGCACGACCGCTATTTTCTCGACATCACGGTGAAGCGCATTGTCGAAATCTGGAACAAGAAGCTGCACTTCTACGCAGGGAATTACGATCAATTTCTAACCGCGAAGACGACGCGGAAAGAGCAACTGGAAGCAGCCTACAAAGTTCAGCGTGACCGCATTGAGCAACTCGAAGTGTTCATCAACCGCTTCCGCTACACGGCCACGAAGGCCAAACAGGTGCAGAGCCGGATCAAAGAGCTGGAAAAGATCGAGCGTATTGAAATTCCGGAAGAAGAAAAGACGGTGCATTTCTCTTTTCCGCAGCCGAAGCCGAGCGGGCGCATCGTCGCTGAGTTCTCGAATGTCGCCAAAAGCTATGGCGATCATCCGGTCTTCGCGAATGTGAATTTCATGATCGAGCGCGAGGAGCGCATCGCGCTGGTCGGGGTCAATGGGGCAGGGAAGTCAACGCTGATTAAGCTTCTGGCTCACACCGAGCCGCTCACAGCGGGCGAATACAAACTCGGACATGAAGTTCATCCCGACTACTTCGCGCAGGATCAGTACAAAGAGCTGGATCCGGAGGCGCGCATTCTTGATGATCTGGGCGAGCTTTCGCCTTCGTCGACGCAGACTGAGCTGCGGAGCCTGCTGGGATGTTTTCTTTTTTCGGGGGACGACGTATTCAAGCGCATCGGCGTGCTTTCGGGCGGCGAACGCAACCGCTATGCTCTACTTAAAATGCTGCTGCATCCGGCGAACTTCCTGTTGCTTGACGAGCCGACCAACCACCTCGACCTGCGCGCCAAGGACGTGTTGCTTGAGGCGTTGATGAAGTACACGGGCACGGTGGTTTTCGTCTCGCATGATCGATATTTCATCGACAAGCTGGCGACACGGGTGTTTGAAATTGGGGATGGCAGAGTCGAACTCTACCCCGGCAACTACGAAGACTATCTCTGGCGCAAGCAGGGCGGAGCGGCGGAACTACAGGCGGAGACGGCCAAGACCGTCGGGATCGCGCAGCCTACGAACGGCCATCAGCCGGCGCCCGTGGCCGACCCAGCCGATTCCAAAGCGAAGCGCATGAACCCGATCAAGCGGAAACAAATGGCGGACCGGCTGGTCGAAGTCGAACGGGAGATCGCGAAAACAGAGGAGACAGTCTCGCAGATCGAAATTCATCTGCAGACATTTGTCAGCGCGGAGGAGACGCAGCGCCTCACCGGGGATATGGAACGGCTGAAAGCGGACCTTCAGAGACTGATGAGCGAATGGGAAGAAGTGTCAGGAGCGCTGGAAACTGCTGGCTAGGCCATGTTCCCCCATTGACGAAGCCAGCGCGAGATCTTCTTTGCAAAACGTCAAAGTGCTTGGCGTGAAACGCAGACTGAAGCTCGCAGCGGGATAGAGCACAGTCCTAGAGGAACCATCTCAATTCTTCGGTATCCACACGAAAGAGTCCATCTTCGCGTCCTCTGCCCTATCCTTGCACCCGTTGAACTTCTTCCAGTCCCACGTCAACATCTTCCCTTCTATCCGGGACGCAGACATGCTGGCAATGTCGATATCCGCATCCACAGCACACGCCGTCTTCCTGCGTTTGCAGAAACAACCGAAGTGAAGAACCATCTTTCCGACCCAATGCTCTCCGGACTTCCTGAGTTCTCCGCGCTCGAAGGTCCCACTCATTTTTACTGCATCCGTGAGATTGGTCCGGTCCGCATACATGTAGTCACCGTCAATTCGAATGCTGTAATCGTGCCCCGTCGTCATCGAAGTCCAGGCTGACGAGTTGTGAAGTGTCGACAAGGCATCATCTGCTGAATGCGAGGGCGCGAGATTCACCGTGTATAACAGCGTCGCGACCACATCAGCGGGAGCGGCAAAGTTCAGGTTTTGGCCCTTGACAAATCCAAAAGTAATCAACCCGACAACTTTTCCCTCCATGGTAAGCAACGGCCCTCCACTGTTGCCGGGTGACACCGGCGCAGTCGTCTGAATCCAGTTCGCGCCGTCAACCTCGTGTATTCCGCTCACGATGCCATCGGAAACAGAATTTTGTAAACCCAGAGGACTGCCAATTGCCACTACATGCTCCCCCACGACAGCCGAACCGGATGGAGCCAAACTGAGGGTGGGCAAATTCACCCCCGCCACTTCTATGATTGCCACGTCGTGCTTGGGGTCGTCAGCGACGATTCTCTTCATCTGAAAAGATGCCCCGTTACTCAGCTTGACGGTAACTCCGTGGGCATTTGCGATGACGTGGTGATTAGTGGCTATTTTGCCGTCCGCCGATACGATGAACCCGCTGCCCACCGCCGCGACCTTACCGAAAGCGTCATTTACCTCAATCAAAACAACCGAATCATTGCAGCGTGTGGCAATCTGAGCAGTGGTGAGAGGGCTTTCGGTTTGCGCGTAAATACCGAGGCAAGAAGCGATGGTGAAAATGACGGCAATTACTTGCTTGAGCATGAGACTCCCTCCATTACGGGGGTAAAGTACCACGCGCGTTCTGTTTACCGCAATGGTGCCTTTCAGCCCCCGATGCCCGAGAGGCTCTTCGGTCTAACGCCAGACGCGGCGCGCCGCGTCCCTACCCGGAAGGTTGTGTTGGGGGGACTGAGAACCGGGAGCTGAGAACTGCCTATCCGCCCTGCTTCAATTCTGTGAGCACTTGCCTTGCGATCTCCTTCAGAGTCTCGAACACGCCGACGCCCTGGAAAGCGACAGCCTCCACAACCGGTTCGTTTTTCTTGCGCAGCTCTTTTGAGAGCTGGTCGATCGGCAGAGCATTGGGCAGATCGCGTTTGTTCAGTTGGAGGACGTAGGGAATCTTGTTGAAGTCATAGCCGTGTTCTTTCAGGTTCGACATCAGGTTGTCGAGAGCTTCGACATTTGCGTCCTGCCGCTCCTGCTGGGAGTCGGCGACGAAGACGATGCCATCGACGCCGCGCAGGATCAGCTTGCGGCTGGCATCGTAGAACACCTGTCCCGGAACCGTGTAGAGGTGGATGCGCGTCTTGAAGCCGCGTACGGTTCCAAGATCGAGGGGCAGAAAGTCGAAGAAAAGGGTGCGATCCGTCTCGGTCGCGAGCGAGATCATTTTGCCCTTTTGCTGTTCCGCCGTTTTCTGGAAGATGAACTGCAGATTCGTCGTCTTCCCGCCCAATCCGGCGCCGTAGTAGACGATCTTGCAGTTAATCTCGCGTGCCGCGAAGTTGATGAAACTCAAAAGGCTTCCTCAGAAACGCATGCAAAAAATGAATGATCCGAGGCGCTCCCTTCAATTCGGGAACCCGCTCGCACAAAATCTACCTGACTGCAAGTATGTTATCCTGCTGATTTTTATACCACATCCGAAGGTCGAGGGTCTGGTTACTCAGGTTACTCGCTGGGAGCGCCCAGTTCGCCGCAGCCGCGTTGAGGACTGCGCGCCGTGCTCCTACCGGGGGGCGGGTAACGGGTAATACCCGTCCCGGGCATAGACTTTGACGTCCGGGCGCTTCACGCGCACCTCGATGGAGCGGTATCCACCGATCCCTTTCGTGCTATAGCCAAGCGTGTATTGGTTGCGCGACTCTCCCATAGCGGTGCTATAGGCGCGCTCGATTTCGGCTTCGGTCAGTTCGTTGTAGACTGTGCCTCCGCCGGTTGCGGAAACGTACTTGGGCAGGATGTCGCCATAGCCGAGCGCACCGGTCGTTTTCGGCAGGTGGAGGCGCTGGAGCGTGCCATATCCGGGAGCGGCTGCCCCTTCAAGCCCTACGGCATAAACCGTGATCTGCTGCGTCTGCAGGACTTTCAGCGTGTCTTTGTAGCTGGCGGTCGATCCCTGTTCCCGGCCGTCGCTGATCACGAAAATGATCTTTCGCCGGGTTCGGTCGCGTTTGGCCAGATCGCGCGCCGCCATCAGGATGGCGTCGTTCATCACGCGCGCTACCCTGGGGGGAGTGCTGACGGGCGTGGTGGGGGTATCGATCGGGAGGCCGTTGATCATCGGCCCCTGCGGTCCCAGCGGACCGCTCGTAACGGGAGGTCCGTTGTTGGCGCCGCTATAGGTCTTGATCTGGTTGAGCGTCGCGGTCAGTTGCTTGCCGACGGTCGTAAAGTCCGACACACGGCCGACCGTGCTGCTGTAGGTATAAATGGATACCTCGTCAAAGGGGCTGAATGCGCCCTGCAGGGCCGAGAGCGTTGCCTGCACCTTCTTCACGCCAACATCAGGCATGCCCAAATCAAAAATCACGGCTGCCGAAAGGGCAAAAGGATCGCTGGTAAAAAACTTCAATGTTTGCTTCTGGTTGTTCTCGAGGACTGTGAAGTCCTTGGGCAGGAGCCCATTGACCATCCTGCCGTCCCGGTCTTTGACGGTTACGGGCACCAGCACGAGATTGGCCGTACTCCGAATGGTGAAACCGACGTCTTCTCCAGTTTCTGCGTTTCGCGGAACGCTCCCAGAAGGCACAGTCTTGACAGGAGGCATGGCTGGCGGAGGAGCCTGGCTGGAATCGGAAGCGGGATTGGTCCGGGAACTCGACTCTGGCTGATCGCTATGGGGCAGGTCTTTGGAGCCGGAGGTGACCCCCTCTCCCGAAGCGT
>JBELAC010000061.1:0-20844 GCA_049509215.1 Terriglobales bacterium | reverse complement strand
TTTGAATTGCCGCTCTCGGCAGGTGTGACAATCTATGTGGCGGCGTCGGATTTGATTCCAGAAGTGAATCAGGAGACCGGCGTGCGAATGGCGCTGCTAGTGTTTGTCGGCGCGGCGTGCATGTTTTTGCTGGACCGGGTCTTTCATGTGCAGTGATCGATTGGAGTTGCTAGTTCTAGTTGCTGGTTGCTAGTCGCTAGTTGTCAGCGAAAACCGACCAACTTGTTCGGTCGTAGATCACTGCTGAAAGATCGAACGGGTTGTAGATTGAAGTTGGTAAGGCTATGGGGCGTTCCTACCGAGACTTGATTGCCTGGCAAAAGAGCCTCTCTTTTGTCACCCAGATCTACGCTTCGACGCAAAGCTTCCCACAGCAAGAGCGATTCGGATTGACGAGCCAATTGCGACGTGCCGCCGTCTCAATTCCAAGTAACATCGCCGAGGGACAGGCGCGGTCTTCTCCCAGGGAATTTCATCACTTTCCAGCAATGCGAGGGGCTCACTGGCAGAGATCGAAACCCAAATTCAAATCGCCCGGAGTCTCAGATATTTAAGACAGGAGCAAGGCCAGTCACTTCTGGCCTCTGCTGAAGAAGTCGGTCGCCTTTTGAGCGGGCTCATGGCGTCGATCAGAGAGCGAGCAGCCTGAATCTCCTTCGTCGGACAAGCAACTAGAAACTAGCAACTAACAAACTAACCGCTATGCCTGATGTGCATCACATCGCCATCCTGCACGATGTAGTCTTTGCCCTCTAAACGTAACGTGCCTTTGGCTCTCGCGTTGGCTTCCGATCCCGCTTCCAGCAACTGATCCCAGCGAATCGTTTCGGCGCGGATGAAGTGTTTTTCCAGATCGGAGTGAATGGCTCCGGCACCGTTTTGGGCTCGCGTGTTCAGCGGGATGGTCCACGCGCGGCACTCGTCTTCTCCGGCAGTGAAGAACGAAATCAGACCGAGCAAGTGATAGCTTTTCTGAATCAGGCGAGACAGGCCGCTGTCTTTCAATCCGTAGCTGGATAGAAATTCGGCGGCGTCTTCGTCGCTCATTTCCGCAAGTTCGGCTTCGACCTTGCCGCAAATGGCGCTGGCTCCGGCATTCGGGCGCGAGGCAACTTCGGTCAGGTTGTATTTCGCGACCGCGGCTTCAAGATCTTTGCCCAGTTCGGTGCTCTCGCCAATATTGAGCACGTAGAGGATCGGCTTCTCGCTCAGGAACATGAATCCGCGGATGCGCTTTTTATCCTCCGGCGTTATTTCCATTTCGCGCAAGGGCTTTTCGGTTTCAAGAAAAGCCTTGGCCTTGATGAGCAGCTCGTTCTCTTTTTCGAGCTCCGGCGTCTTCATCTTCTTTAGATCTTTTTCGAGGCGCTCGAGGCGTTTTTCGATCTGTCCGAGATCGCTGACCATCAAGTCGAACTCGACATTCTTGATGTCCCGCAGCGGATCGATGGGGCCGACGTGAGGGATAGCGTCGTTCTCAAAAGCGCGCAGAACGTGGATGAGCGCATCCACGCTGCGCAAGTGCGTGATGTAGGCAGTCTCCTTCAGTGATTCCTGGCCGACGGCGCCCACGTCCACGTATTCGACGGACGCATGCGTGAGCTTCTTCGGCTTATAGAGTTCGGCCAGCTTGTCGAGGCGGTCGTCGGGCACCTTGGCGACTCCGATATGCGCCTCGCGCGGATTGGAATATGCCTGCTCGGAAAGATGCGCCTTGGTGAGGATTCCGAACAGCGATGTCTTGCCTACCTGCGGCAGGCCGATAATGCCAGTTTTCATCAGTCAGGTCTCTAGAATCAGGTCTCAGGTCTTCGGTCTCAGGAAAAACAAAACCGAGAACAATAAGGATAAATCATTCAGACCATCCAGGACGCACGCTCACGAACTCCTGCACGTGCTAGGCTCAAAACATGCTGTTTCGATCTGCTGGGCGATCATCTTTATGTTTGTTCGTTGGAATGGCCTGCGTATTCCCGGCGGCGCGGGTGCAGTCTCAGGATCATTTTCGGCTGGAGCCTCGAGCAGTAATCGAGAAGCGTCTGAAGTCGTTCGCTCTCGACAATAATGTTCGCGAAGAAATCATTCATCAATGGTTATCGCAGTCAGGATGCACGAAACGTAACCTTACAGAGCAGATCGCGAACAATCGATTTGCTCCGAATGTAATTTGTGTGCTTCCGGGCGAGAGCGATGAGGTCATCATCGTCGGCGCGCACACCGACAAAGTCGTGCGAGCGGGCGATGGAGTGGTCGACAACTGGACTGGGGCGGCACTGCTGCCCAGTTTGTTATTCAGCCTGAGCGCGGAAAAGCGGCATCACACGTTCATCTTCGTCGGATTCACCCTCGAAGAAAAAGGGCTGGTGGGGTCCGAATATTATGTCGAGCACCTTTCGGCTGACCGGCGGGCGCGTATCGAAGCGATGGTGAACATGGATTCGCTCGGGCTTTCGCCAACGAAGGTCTGGGCGAGTCACGCAGACAAAGTCCTGCTCGATGCGCTCATGGCGGTCTCGGCGGCAAGCAAGCTGCCGGTATCGACGATGAATGTGGACAACCTTGGAACGACCGATTCGGAATCGTTTGCCGCGTATCACATTCCGCGAGTCACGCTGCATTCGGTGACTTCGGAGACGATAGGGGTTTTGCATTCTCCGAGTGACACTCTGGCGACGGTCAGGATGGACGATTACTACGACAGCTATCGTTTGATCGCGGAATATCTGGCCTATCTGGATGAGAACCTCAAGGCGGAGACGGCGGCCGATCCCAGCAGCGCCGCGCACTGACTCTCTCTAGTGCAACTCCTGCGCTGTGCGAAACACCGCGATCAAGCCGAGCAGCAACACCGCTCCTTCAAAGTTCTCTGACCAGACATGCAGCCGGTCAAACTCGGCGCGGATCGGGTTATCCAGGGTCAGGCTGTCGATGACGACGGCCTGGGCGCGCAGGGCGTGCATCTTCGGGGAAATGGCGAATTGCGAGATCATGGTAATGGTGAGCATCAGCACGATCAACAAATGGCGCAGCGCGAGGGGACGTGCATTGCCAGAAGTCATCCGGCAATACACCATGGATGCGATCAGAAAGACGAAACCGGAAATAATTCCCATGGTGTGCAGTAAATCGAGCGAATGGCCGACGATGGAGCCTGCCATGTGGCGTGTCGGCAGCAGTCCGGGACTGAAGGCGGTGGGTGCTTCGACGAAAGCGAGAAAGATGACTCCGCCAATCCAGACGACCAGGGCGAGCAACATGAGAAAACGCAGGAATGACATGGCAGGATTATAGACTTGCGCGGCGCCGGCGGATGGATCTCGCGGAGGGCACCAACAGCAGATTCCTCCCTGTGGTCGAAATGACAAACCACTTGGGTGAAGACTTAGTTCCCGTTTGCTCGCGAACCACTTATCCACAGCCGGAACCAGCGCTGTCACTTGGTCGGACGCACGACAAACTTTAATCTCGACTTTCCCCGATCAGTCCGAAGGGATCACTCACATGCAGGGTACGCTGAGAGCTTCCGACGTGAATTTTGTGTCGCTCCCAACCGCGGTGTTTTGCGTGCAATGTGAATTGATCAGCGCGAACAATACTCCGCGATGCCTGGCTTGCGGCAGCCACGCTGTATTGAGCCTTTCGCGCGTACTGGGCGGGTCGTTGCGCGGACAACAAACGGCGCACTTGATTGCCGATGCGGAACTCGACCGGCTAGTTCGTTCGCTGCTCTACACGGTGCCGCAACTTGAGGAGTACGAAAGTGAACTTTCGGTCGTGCCGAGTTTTTCTTCGTCGGACCCTGCCAGTTCCACTTTCTCCCCGCGTCATCATCTGCGGATTCGGCATCACGGGCCGAACGGATCGCGTCCGGCGTTTGTCAACGCCAATCCCGGCGAGCTCGACCTGGAACCAGGCATCAGCATCATTGCCGAAAAAGCGCAGGCTCTGACGGGCGCAACGGGCGCGGCAATTGCCCTTCGCAAAGGCGACGAGATCATCTGTAAAGCACGGACGGGCCGGACCGCTCCCGATCTCGGGGTACGGCTGCAGACAGACCGCGGCCTTTCGGCCGAGTGCGTACGCACCGGAGAAGTGCTGCTCTGCAACGACGCGGAGTCCAATCCGCGAGTTGACATGGCAATTTGCCGGCGGCTGGGTGTGCGGTCGATCCTGGTTGCTCCGCTCAGGCATTTCCGGCGCACGCTGGGCGTGTTTGAGGTGCTGTCATCGACGGCACATGCCTTCGATCACAATGATGTCGCAACCATGCAATTTTTATCGGGAATGATGGTTGCGGCGATCTCGCGACTCTCGAGTTTGCAACCGAAGGCTCCCGAGTAAAGTCAGTTCTCGCTGGCAACGTTCGCTTCGAGCCATTCTCGGATCGCGTTCTTGTCGAATCGAGAATCAGGATCCTCCCAATTGCCGGGCCATCGAAATCCTTTGGCAAAACGACGTATCCCTTTTCCATTTCCCTGCCATCCTAATTTTTGGCTCTTCAAACATTCAGAAGCCGCGATGGGGCTATACTTTTAGTCAGAGAGTGGGCGAGGTTTGGGGTGTTCTAATTCCGCACTTCGCCTGGTTGCACATATGCCTTTGAGGAAATTGATTGTGGTGCGCGAAACGACTGCGCGGGTGCGCGTGGTTCTGCTCGTGCTGGGGACTGGATCGCTCCTCTGCCCCTGTCAAGGGTTGGCCCAGCGCGGCGGCGGTGCCCCGATCGGTGCGGGAAGCACTCCCGGATTTAGCCGGCCCGGCGGCGTTAGCGAAAAAGATGAATTAAAAAACTTTCACGAAGCGATGGCGGTGCAGGCAACGAGCAAGCAGGCCGCCGAATTCAGAGCGATTGTGACGAATACTGAGGCCGCCGCCCGCGAGCTTGACGCTTTGACGAAGAGTTCTGAAAGCGCTGGCCACGCCTCCGATCTCTCAGCCCATGCCACTGCGCTTCGCCAGGCACTTGAGAAGGCACGCAGCGGGACGAAAGATTTCCTCGCGGGATTCTCGCCGGCGCAGAAGTCCGGGCTGAAGGAAACCAGTGCGAGGCTGATAAAGGCGGAATCCGATCTGGCCGAACAGGAGAAGTCAGTCGACTGGAACGCGCCGGATGCCACAGAGCAAGCGACGCGCATCGCGGGCCGGAGCGAGGCATTTCGAAGGGCACTCGCGAATTTCCGCAACCAGCAGAACGTGCTGGGTAGTCAGCTGGGGATTGTGCAATCGGCTGAGGAGCAGCGTGTTGCGTTCGATATTCCTCCCAATAAAACCACGGTTAATATCGCTGGACAGCCAATCGCGATTACGACATCGGCGGTGATTGTTCGGGCTCCGGGCAATGCCGGGGACAATGTGTTCAGGGTCGAAGCGACCACCGGCTTGGCCGAACTGCGAGACAATCTGGCGTCGGTATTGGGCGCTCAACTGGATCGGCAAGAGAGTTGTGGAGAGCGCGTCCGGGTTTCGGACGCGACTCTGAGTCCGGCAATTCCTTCGAGTCTGGCGGTGATTCGACTGCATTATGAGCGCTGGTTTTGCAGCCGAGCGGGGGGCGTCGGATCCTCCCGCGAGATGGCTGAGGGCAATGCCACGGTCGAGATTCAACTGACTCCATCGGTGGGCGCGGATGGACAATTGCAGATGGCCGCTGAAATTACGCGCGTTGAGGCCGAGAGGTTTCTCGACGACCTGCTGCATTCCGACACGCTGGGCAGCGATCTGAGGGAGAAAGTCTCGCGATCGGTGCTGGCAGGAATCGTCAATCTCAAAGCTGCGCTGCCTCCGGCCGTTGCCGGGGAAGCGAAGGTGCAATCTGTGCAATTCGCAAGCGCGCGCGAGGACGACTTGACGGTGGTCGTGAGCGGAGAGATGAAAATCTCTGCGGAGCAGACACAGTTGCTGGCGGCCCAACTCAAAGAGCGACTGGCATCGCGAGCGGGCAACGCATCAGCACCGCCGGTGCAATCGCGGTAGCACAACTCAGCACCGAAACAAGCTGCGGAAAAAGTGAATTTGGGCGCAAAGAACGGCGACTGGAGCTGAAGCCCGCAATCGCCTAGACGGCGGCGTGACTGCGGAGTCGGGCGGCGGAAGATAGTTCGCGGATATCGCGGATGGAAGATGTCACGATCGGCGTCTTGTATTCCGGATGAGAGAATTCCAGGCGCATACCTCGGCCGACGAAGCGCCGCTTCAACATCGAACCTCCCCAGGTCGAGCCGCTGATCGCAACCAGCACGGGTTGCGGACAATATTCCGGATGCCCTGAAATCAGCGCGGAGCCGTCGTCCTGAAGGACTGCAGTGTAGAGATGATGCTGGGTCTGGATCTGCAAGACGGTCGCCGGCGGCAGGTCTTTCAAGAACACACCTCCTTCAATCTCAGACTGGACAATCTGGCGATTGACCTCGTCGCCGAGGTTGAAGTGGGGCTCGAAAGAAGGTAGCTGGGCCACGGCAGTGTGCTGCTGGTCACAGTATAGCGTGACGGCCCCACCGGGTCATCTGTTCAATCCGGCCGTCAAGAGTCGAAGGGGTTGGTACCATCGAAGGTCCATCCTATGGCAGACTGTACGGCGGGAGATGATTCATGCGGACATTCATTTTAATTTCCGGGGTAGTGATGAGCCTTGCCATGATGGCATTCGGCGCCAGCGCAGCAGATGCTGCACCTCAGGCAATCCGCAAGGTAATCGAAGATCAGCAAGCGGCCTGGAACCGCCACGACCTCGAAGCTTTCATGGCCGGCTATTGGAATTCTCCCGACCTGACATTTTTCTCAGGCGCCCACGAATCCAAAGGCTGGCAAGCCGCGCTCGATCGCTACAAAAAGGCCTACACCGGCACCGGACACGAAATGGGCCGGCTCGAATTCGCGAACCTGCGCATCGATATGCTCGGGTCCGACGCCGCCCTCGTGCGCGGAGAATTTCACCTGACCATGTCCGACGGCAAAACTCCCCACGGATTATTCACGCTGATTGTCCGCAAATTCCCCGATGGCTGGAAAATCGTCCACGACCACTCGGCGGGAGAATGACGAACGACCGCAGAAGTTTCAGCACTGTCACAAGCGATTGGTCAGAGAAACGGCGACCGTCCTACCGTCGCGCGCGAACGTCGACCTTCGTCCCTTCCGGGAGCGTCCCGTCGAGCAGTTCGATGACTCCGTTGCGGACGATTCCCTCGAACTCTCGCCGCGCCGCCGGTCCAACCCGGGTGGCTGCCCCGCGCTCCGCATCGGCTCCAGCGCGATCCCCGGCCCTTGCTTTCGCCGCAAATTCCGACCGCATATGCGGCTCCGCTTCGCCCCGCGCAGAGTGTTTCCCGCGGTCCATCGCCTCATTCGCCAGCCGGTCCGCGTCCTGATTATGTTCGCGGAGCGCGTGTCGGATCTCGACGTGCTCGATCTGCGCGGTCAGACGCTGCGCCTCGTCATACAGCTTGCGCAGTTCCGGATGCCGCACCTTGTAGATCCCCTTCATCTGCCGAACCATCAACTCCGAATCGCTGATGATCTTCAGTGCCTGAATCTTGTGCGCAACCGCATAGCGCAAAGCCGCCAGCAGGCCGTTGTACTCCGCATAATTGTTCGTCTGATGCCCAAGATACTGGCTGAGTTCGGCGACTTCTTTCCCGAGCGGATCGTGAATGACCAGCCCATACCCCGCCGGTCCGGGGTTTCCCCGGGCTCCTCCGTCAACGTGGGCAGTATAGGCAGCAGACTCCATGGGTAGAGTTTACAGAAAGAGTTCTCAGCTATCAGTTCTCAGTAAAGGCCACTTTTACCGCCCCGTCGCCAGCCGCGTCGCTAGCCGCGGCGGAAGATTCGCGGCCAGAATCTTCTCCTGCGCCACGCGCAGGTTATACGGCACGCGATGGAAGCTCACGATCCACGCATCGCTATCAAATACCGCGAACGCCGCGCGCCAATCGCCATCGCGGGGCTGCCCGACCGATCCCGGATTAATAAGGTAGCGAAACTCTCTGCGAAGCGGCCAATCCGACGACTCAGGCTGGCCGACCGTGCGGTATCCGGGCCGATACGATTCGCTGATCTCCCCTTGCAAAGTGAATCCGCCCTGCAGGTGCGTGTGCCCGAAAAAAGTGACCGGCACAGGATTCGTAATCAGCGGCTCGATCGCATCGCGCGCGCTGACCATGTATTCGTCTTCGTCGAGCGCCGAGCCGTGCACGAACTGGATGCCGGGCAACTCATCCACCTTCACCGGCCCTTGCGGCAGCTCGCGCAACCAGTCGAGGTTGGCGCGCGTGAGATGCTCGCGCGTCCACAACGTCGCCAACCCGGCCACGGGATTAAAGTCTTCCAGGTCCATCAACCCGCTGACCGCCTTGTCATGATTGCCGCGCACAAAAACCTTGCCCAGTTCTTGCGCCCGGGCGATGACCTCGTTGGGATTGCCCCCATATCCAACCGTATCCCCGAGGTTGACCACAAGGTCGTGCGCAGGCGCAGCAGCCAGACAGGCTTCGAGCGCTTCGAGATTACTGTGAATATCGCTGAGAAGAAGGATCCGCACGGCGAAGCGAGGATTATAGCCGAGAAAAGCAAGTCAGGAACGCAAGTCAGAAGTCAGATTGCAGAAGTAAAATCCCAAGACCATTAGGAAAGGCTTGACTCGCGCAGAGTTACGAATGGCTTTCCGGTTCAGCTAGCTTCCTCTCGGGCAGGAAATAGGAGAGCGCGACGAAGGCGAAGATGAAGAAGGAGATACGAACGTCAACGAAGGCAAGTGGGACGGATGCGGCGTAGAGGGCGGCGGAAAACAAGTTCTTGAGCTGGGATCGGTGGTGATAGAGGACCATGTCTTCGTCGTCACGGTGATGGCGAGCGATGGCCGAGCGGAGAATGGAAAAGGCCGACCCACAGAGGAACAGAACGAATCCATAGAGCGCGACGGCGCGCGGATCGTGATAATTGTTGCCCATGTAGGCGGTGACGAACGGGATGAGGGACATCCAAAACAGGAGATTGTTGTTCGACCAAAGCAGACGGGCATCAGCGCGGCGCGCGGCGTGCAGCAGGTGATGGTGATTGACCCACATGATAGCAACCACGAGAAAGCTGAGCAGATAGGCGAGAAACTGTGGCGCGAGGCCGAGCAGTGAATTGAGCGTCGTGTCACGCGGGACTTTCATCTCCAGCACCATGATGGTGATGATCACGGCGATCACGCCGTCGCTGAAGGCCTCGATTCGGTTCGTTCCCATGGGTTCTACATCTTTATCAGATTTCGGCGACGGATTCGAGATTTTAGCTCTCGGATTGCAGCTCTCAGCTCCAAGTTCCAAGCTCCAAGCTCTCGGGGAAACCTCAGGCGGGCGATTTTTTCAGGGCCTGGCATGTTTCACCTAAGACCTCGGGTTCACGACCGGACATCGTGCGAAATGATCCGGCGCGACTTCGATCAGCGGCGGGAGCTCTGCGGCACAGGCTGGAATACGGTGCTGGCAGCGAGGTTCGAACGGACACCCAGGTGGCAGATTGGCAACGCTCGGCACGGTCCCGTCAATTGTGGCCAATGCCTGTGTCCGATCGGTGGCCAGCGTCGGAATCGCCCGCAGCAATCCCCGGGTATATGGGTGCGCGGGTGCGGAGAAGATCGCGGATTTGGGCGCCAGCTCAACCAAATTGCCCGCGTACATGACCGCGACGCGATCAGCAACTTGCGAGACGACCGCGAGGTCGTGCGAGATGAACAGCATCGAGAGCGAAAACTTCCGCCGCAGTTCGTTGAGCAGGTCGAGAATCTGCTGCTGGATCGTGACGTCGAGCGCCGTTGTCGGCTCGTCGGCAATCAGCAGTTGTGGCCGGTTCACGATGGCCATCGCGATCATCACGCGCTGCCGCATGCCTCCCGAAAGCTGGTGTGGATAGCTGCGCGCACGGCGTTCGGGATCGGGGATGGCAACTTCGCGCATGCCTTCGACGGCGCGCTTCCATGCTCCGGATTTGGAGACCCGATTGTGCGCCAGAACTGCCTCGGCGATCTGGTCGCCGACACGCATCACAGGATTAAGCGCCGTCATCGGCTCCTGGAAGATCATGGCAATGCTCGACCCGCGAAGCTGGCGAAACTGCTCGGAATCGAGGGCTGTGAGCTCCGTAGCCTGAGCAGCCCCGTTCTGGAAGATGATGTGGCCAGAGATTGACGCTGCCGGCGGGAGCAGTCCCATGATGGCCAACGAGGTAACCGACTTTCCTGACCCGGATTCGCCGACCAGTCCCAGCACCTTACCCGAGTCAATCGAGAAACTCAGGTCGCGGACGGTCGCACCAGTTTTCGAGGGCGAGGGTGACGCAAGGGTCTGACCGAACTGAACGCTCAGGTTCCGGACTTCGAGTAACAAAGACACGAACGTTATCGTATCAGCCGAGAAAGGACGTAAACGCTCGCCTCGTTCCACGCCGGACGAGCAAACGCTCAACTGAGCAACGATCTGTTTGACGACCATCTCGGGTTTCGACTTGTAGGTCTTCGAAGAAACGAAGAAACATGGAGTGCTGAACGTAAATAATACTTGACATAATGTATGTTATTTTATACAGTTTGTCGTGTTAACTAGACACAGAGGAGTTCTTTATGTCCTTCCGCGAGAAAACTGCCTGGATATCGATGCTGTCCATGCTGGGGATTTACGGTCTCTATTTCTGGAGAGTGATTCACGCTGGGCCGCTTGCGGCCGGCTTCCACTTTGGCAGCTTGCTGGTGACGATCATCGCGCTGGTGTTTGTACAGGTTGTGCTCACGATCGCGGTCGCCATCTTCACACCCCGGGAGGCGGACGCCCCGCCCGACGAGCGTGAGAAACTGATCGAGCTCAGAGCCATGCGAATCGCCTACTCTGGGCTGGCAACGGGCGTCGCGTTCGCCTGCTTTTTTGGCGCCTTCGATCCCCCGCTCGTCTTTAACACGAATGCCCTGCTGTTCATTCTTGTGACAGCTGAGATCATGCGCACCGCGTGCCTGATCATCCAACACCGGCGGGCGGCCTGACATGGCCGCAATTCGCAACGAGATCAGACGGCTGCGCTTTGAGCATGGCGAGATGACGCAACAGGAGTTAGCGGAGAAAATCCACGTCACGCGTCAGACCGTGAATGCAATCGAACAGGGAAAGTACTCGCCATCACTGGAAGCCGCATTCCGAATTGCCGCGGTGTTTGGAAAACCGCTGGAAAGCGTCTTCCATTATTCCGGCGGCGAATAACCGGACCGCAACGCGCGAAAGCGACAACTCCTTGGCGACAACAGCCTTTATGAGAATCCACAGAATTTATGCGGGTGGAGCGAACTTTTGCACAGCACGAGCCTCTACCGCCGCAAGTCGACTTTCGCATTCGAAATGGAACATGGGCGCGCAAATACCGCACGAATGGTGGACAATGGGGCACGGCGGCCCCGTCTGCACATTTTTTGCGGCACCCGCCTGTGCATGAGCTGCACTCGCTTGATTATCGGCAACTTACAAGTCCGCAAATTCCATTGACGAAAAAAATAGAAGGAGTAAAAACATAATCGTTCTTTGACACGTTCTGAAGTTTTTCCGGTTGGTGCAGCGTCCGGGGCTCGAGCGCAGTCACTCTGACAACCGCGAGGTGAGTTGGAGAAGGCGAGCAAGGGTCTATAGCTAAGCGCTGGTCGAGAAGAACAGGAGCCAATGTTAAAGGCAGGATAGAGTCCCGAGGCGTTGAACTGGTTTATCCGGTTGGCGGTGAGCCCGGAGCCCGAGCAAAGATCGGCTTACAATGAACCCGCAAGGGAGTTGTAGGAAAAGGTCAGCAAGGGTCTAAACGCGAGCTACTGGCCGAGACGAATGAGTTCAACATCACCTCGGGACTCTCTATTTTTGCCTCAAGGCTCGTGGGCCTCAGCAGTCCCTCCCGGTTTTCCATCGGCCGCACGATTCGCTTCCCAGCATTTCCCCGCTCTCACGCAATCCCCAAGGGACGTGCGTCTCACCGCCGATAGTCTCAAAGCCGAGCGCCCAAAGCCGAATCTCAGTCGATGTGCTCTCCCTCCTCGAACGATCCTTCCGCCGCGGGCAGAACATCGTGATCGCCCGCGATCCAGACATAAAGCGTTGGCAGCAGGAAGATGCTCATGATCAGCGCGGCAATCAGCCCTCCGACGATGACGATGGCAAACGGCCGTTGCGAGTCGGAACCAATCGCGTGCGAGAGCGCCGCCGGAAGCAGTCCGAGCGTAGCCACCAGCATGGTCATCATGATTGGCCGTAACCTTTGAACTGCACCTTCCACGGCGGCATCTTCAACCGCATAACGCCGCGCTCTAAGCTGGTTGATGTATTCGAGCATGATGACTCCCGTCTGCACGCACACACCAAACAGGGCCAGGAAACCGACGCCCGACGAGACGCTGAAATGCGTGCCCGTTATGAGCAAAGCGATCACTCCTCCGATGGGCGCGACCGCGATATTGACCATGATCAGCAGCGACCACTTGAACGACTTGAACATGGTGTACAGGATGATAAAGATAATGAAGATCGTGAGCGGCAGCACGATCAGCAGGCGCGCATTGGCCCGCTTCTGGCTCTTGTATTCCCCCTCCCAGTCAATGGTGTAACCCGTGGGCAGCTTGACCTGCTCGTTCACTTTCTTCATCGCTTCTTCGACTGTGCTGCCGAGGTCGCGGCCACGGACGCTGTACTTGATGGCGATATATCGGCGATTGCCTTCGCGGTAAACTTCCGAGCCCTGATCGACCACGTTGATCTTGCAGAGCTGTGCCAGCGAAACGCGTTCTCCGGAAGGCGAAAGCAGCCGGATCTTCTCGATCGCTTCCTGCGTGTCGCGGTATTGCGGCAGGTAGCGCAAGGTCAGATCGTAGCGCGCCTCGCCCTGCAGGACCTGCGTGAGCGCGTTGCCTCCAACGGCGGTTTGAATCGCATCCTGCACGTCCGTTGCGTTGATCTGGTAGCGAGCGGCGGCGTTGCGGTCGACCGTGATGTTGAGGTTGGGCTGGCCGAGAACGCGAAAGACGCCCAGATCTTCAATGCCATTCACCTTGCGCATGACATCGACGATCTGGTCGGCGGTGCTCTCAAGTTGCCTCAAGTCGTCGCCGTAAACCTTGGTAGCGAGCTCGCCCTTGACGCCACTGACAGCCTCTTCCATGTTGTCTTCGATCGGCTGAGAGAAACCCCAGAGTACGCCGGGGATCTTGTCGAGTTCGCGCTGCATGGCGGCAATCAGTTCGTCTTTATTCTCGTGGAAAACGGGCCGCCACTGTTCTTTCGGTTTCAGATCCACAAAATATTCGGTATTGAAGAAACCCGTGTTGTCGGTACCGTCATCGGGACGGCCGACCTGGCTGGTGCACTGCGGAACTTCGGGAAAAGAGCAGAGAATGATGCGCGCCTGATTGGCGACGCGGACGCCCTCGTCCGGCCCGGTGCTGGGAGCAAGAGTGCCGCGCACCCAGAGCGCGCCCTCATCCAGGTGAGGCAGGAATTCAGAGCCGATGATGCCGCTGAAAGCAAAGAAATTGCCAATAAGAACGAGCACCAGGCAGATGCCCACGGTGATATAGCGGTGATGAATAGCCGATCGGACGCCTTTGCGATACTGCGCGATTACATACTCCATGATCGGGTTGCGCCATTCTTTGGCCCCCTTCGCGAAGGCAAAACTCGCCAGCACGGGTGCAATCAGGATGGAGAACAGGAGCGCGCCCACCAGGGCAAATGCAACGGTCCACGCCATGGGATGAAAAAGGCGGCCTTCCACGCGCTGTAGCGTGAAGATTGGCAGAAAAGCGGTGATGGTGATTACCATCGCAAAGAAAACGGGACGCTGGACTTCATGCGAGGAGTCACCGATTTTTTCGATCGGCGTTCTCGTGCCGCCGTTTCCCCTACTCAAACGCCCGACGATGTTTTCAATCAGAACGATCGCGCCTTCCACCAGCACGCCGAAATCCAGCGCTCCAATGGACAAAAGGTTCGCGGGAATGTGGCTTATGTCGAGGCAGATCGCCGCAAAGAAAAGCGAGAATGGAATTGTGGCCGCGACAATCAGCGCGCCCCGCACATTACCCAGAAACAGAAACAAGACCAGCGAGACCAGGATCATTCCCTCGGTCAGATTGTGGAGCACAGTGTGGCTGGTAAAGTGCACAAGGGAACTGCGGTCAATGAGAGGAACGATCTTCACGCCGGGAGGAAGAATGTGGCTGTTGAGTTCCTCAACCTTCGCGTGGATGCCCTCGAGCGCCGCGTCCGCGCTCGCGCCTTTTCGCAAGAGAACGATGCCGGAGACGACGTCATCGTTATCAATAATCTTGCCGTCTTCGCGATGAATGGCGCGGGCAAATTGACCGAGGCGGATTTTCGGACCTTGCGAGACGACAGCAATATCCTTTACACGCAACGGAGTGCCGTTCTTGGTCATCAGGACTGTTTCTGCGATGTCCTGCGCCCGATCAACCAATCCGACAGAGCGAACGTTGATCTGCTGGAGACCTTCCTGGATGAAGCTTCCCCCGGCATTGACGTTGTTGTTGGCAAGTTGCTGCTCGACCTGAGCAAGGCTTAGGCCATAGGCGACCAGCTTGTTGGGATCGACGCGAACCTGGTATTCACGCGTAGGACCGCCGAAACTGGAAACGTCAACCACATTAGGAACGGCCTTGAAGTTCTTCTCGACTACCCAGTCCTCAATGGATTTGAGCTCCATCGCGTCATATTTCGGGTTCGAGCTGTGCAGCGTGAAGAAGTAGATCTGGCCGACGGGACTCCAGTCGGTGCCCATTTGCGGATTGACGCCGGGCGGGAGCGTGACCTGGCTCAGGCGCTCAAGAACGCGCTCGCGGTTCCATGCGTTGTCGGAGTCGTCGTCGAAAATCAGTTTGATATCCGAAAGCCCGAAGAGCGAAAAAGAACGGAGATGAACTGTCTGCGGGATGCCGTTCATCACGGTCTCGAGCGGAATGGTGACCTGCTGCTCGATTTGCTCCGCGGAGATTCCCGGCCACTGCGTGATGATCTCAACGTAGTTATCGGCAACGTCCGGATAGGCCTCGATCGGCAGGCGCTGAAACGAGACAATCCCCCAGAAGAAAAGGATGAGCGCCAGCGCCACGACGAGCAGGCGATTGCCGAGCGCGAAATCTACGACGCGGCGGATCATCTATTGCTCCACCGTGTTCTGGAGTGGCAGGGCGTTGGAGACCACCTGATCGCCGGGCTTAAGGCCGGATACAACCTCCTGCATATTGTTCGGAAGCATGTTGCCGGTCGTGACTTCCAGCCGTTTGAAATGACCGTTGCCGATCGGCGCATAGACCCACTCGCGGTCATGCAAATGAAGAATTGCGGTCGCCGGAATCGCCGCATGCGTCTCTGGTTGCTTCCCGTAGAAAGTTGCAGTGACAAACATGCCGACACGCATCAGTCCGGGATTCGGAACTTCGAGCCGCACTTTTGTGGTCCGCATCGTCGGATCGAGAACCGGAAGAATGTTGTCGATCCGGCCTTTGAACACCTGGTTGGGATAGGCATTGAGCCGAATGTCAGCCAACTCGCCGATGTGGACGGCATCTAGGTCGTTTTCGTAGACGTCGCAGACGATCCAGACATAGGAGAGATCAGAGATGGTGAACGGATTCGGCCCCGAGAGACCCTGCACACCCGATGCATTGGTCACCTGCTGATCGGTGATTACTCCAGAGATGGGAGCGACTACGTTCACGATGGCTGAAGGATGATCCTTGTCGACACCCAGAGTGTGCAACTGTTCGAGCGCGGCGTTGAGGTCGACCTTGGCATCCGCCTCGGCGGCTTCAGCCGCCTCGAGCGCGCTTTGAGCGATGGCGCCTTTCTCGTAGAGAAGCTTGGAACGTTCGAACTGCAGGCGCGACAGGCGCTCCTCGTTCACTGCTTTCAGATAGTTCTGATAGGCACCGCTCACGTCGTTGCTTTGGACCCGCAGCAACAGCTGTCCTTTCTTTACCACGTCGCCCAGCCGGGCTTTCACTTCGACGACACGGCCGGCAGCAAGGGATATCGCGGGGACGGCGCGATTAATGTCCGGCTGCACAACACCTGTGACATTCAAGGCAGGAGCGGCTTTGTGCTCGACCGCGGTGGCCAGAGGAAACTGGTCAGGATGGTCTACGGAGAAGTTATTGGAATCGAGATCGGGCTGCACCTGCGCCTTCGGCGGCGCCTCGGCTTTAGGGTCTTCTTTCCCACTGCATCCCGTGATCAGCGCCATGCACAGCGCGAGGGCGACGCACTGGCCGAAACGACGGAAGGAAAACGGCGCGGAACCCAGGAGGGCGGTATCCGCGCCGCAAGAGCCGTATGTCTTGGCGAACGCGGCTCTCGAACTTAAAACATTTCTCGGTTGGGAGGTCATTGGATCACATCCTTGCCGGCGGCCATGTTCAGTTGGGCAGCGGCGGTCAGGTACGAGCCGACGAGATTCACGTAATTCAGCTGCGTACTGCGGTATTCACTTTCAGCATTCAGAAAATCGAGCAGGGATGCGCCGCCGTGCTGGTATGAAAACAAGATCGTATCGCGCACCCGTACCGACTGCTGAAGATACTTGGCTTTGTAGGGGCGAAGCAGATTGAGCTCGCTGTTCAGCGTGGCGTAGCCGGAGTCGACGTCGCTCAACACCTGGGCTTCCGCGGCATCGCGCAATTTTTCGTTGCGTGTGATGTCGAGCTTTGTGCGCAACTTCTCTCCCTGGTTGCGGTCGAAGATGCGAAAAGGAATATTGACGCTCACGCCGATCGTGTCTTTCGCATAGGGATTGTTGGTCGAAGAGTTATGGGTCCACCACGCGCCTACGGTCGGATCGGTCGAGCCATCGGCCACGGCCAGCTTGTAATCGGTCTGGGCTTTGTCCACTGACTGGATGGCAGCACGCAGGTCGGGACGAGAATCCAGCGCAATCTTGCGGAATTCATCGCGAGCAGGAATCTGATCGTTGAAATCGTAGGTTCCGGTCACGTCGAATTGCTCGATCGGAGTGCGGTCGTTCAACAACGTCAGTATCTGGATTTTTGCGGTGCGCAGATTGACGTCGGCGGTTTCCAGGTCGGATTCGTATTGCACGCGCTGCAGTTCGAGCCGATCAAGATCGATCTGCGCAATGTCTCCGGCGCTGAAGCGGTCGCGGCTGACCTGCAGGATGTGGTCATAATATTCAAGATTATTTTTCGCCAGCTGCAGCACCGCTTTTGCTTGCAGCGTCGAAACGAACGCATTGCGCAGGTTGAGGATCAGGGTGCGCTCTTCGTCGGCATACGTCGACTCCGCGATCAATGTGCCTTTTTTCGCGCTTTCCAGCCGAAGCTGGCGCTTGTGGCGGCGTTCGACGAGGTAGCTGATGCTGGGAGATTCGAACGTGCCGGTGAAGGGCTGAAAATGGCCGTCGTTGCGAGTGATCTGCGTGCCGTCCACGGTCAGACCCAGAGTCGGATTCGGTCGCAGAAAAGCTGTGATCTCCTCCGCGCGGGATTCGTCGATACTCAGCTTGTCGGCGTGCAGGGTCGGATTGTTCTGCTCAAAGCGCTCCCGAACCTGCTCCCAGGTCAGGGTTTGCCCCAGCGCAAGACTCGACGCCAAGGTCAGCAAGAACAGAAATACGAAATTGTGAAACCTGAACATCCTAGGCTCCATCGTCTTTGAAAAAAGTGATAGCCCGAAGGTGTGAAACTCGGGCAAAAGCTATAAGAACTTTCGTAAAAAAACAAGATTGAAGATCAGAGAGAGACGGGAATTCCCCGAGGGGGCGCGCGCCCTGTAGGAGCGGACGCAAAAAGGGTTCCGTGCGAGTGCGGCGCGAAAGAGGGCACCGTTCCGACTTGCTCGAAGGTGGCTCTCGGAGAATCGGACGTGTGTAACGCGAGCTGCGGCGCACGGTCAGCGGAATGCGCGCCAGTGCAATGGTCGCCCCGCACCGAGGGCTTCGACTCCTCCATGGCCTGACTGATGGCATGAAGATCATCGCTGGCAGAGATTACCGGAAAGAGCAGAACCAGCACGCATCCGAGCGTGGAGACGAATATGAGCGATCCACGTTGAGACCGGTCACTCGAGGTTCGCCGCTGCCACAGCGCGTATGCAGGCAGCAGCAGTGCGAGCCAGCAAAGATTGAGAAAAAGCTCCATGCAAGAAATCAGGGCCTCGCGAGCGTTGATCAAAAATCGCCGGGGCTCAACGTCATAAGCATAATTAAAGATAGCGCAGAGGAGCAAGTGACCTGGGCACTTGTGGGGTGGCCGGTCTGCTCAGGTCGCGCAGCGCGAACCCTTAGCAGGCTAAGGACCGACTGCGATCTGCAAAGGTTTGGGCGTCTCAAGGCGCTGGCGAAGAATGTTCTTTTTCAGCGGGATTTCAGCGACGGCATCCACGTGAATGGTGTAGCCGCCGTGTGGCAGGGTGCTGCCGAAGGTGATGGGGATGTTGACGGACCTCGGCTTGAGGTCAAAGTGCTGGTACCCAAGAGTGGTCGCGCGATGACTGTCGGAGGCGACGGCTTCGATAACGACTGTGAGATCGAAGGTGTCCAGGGTGCCGTTCGAGACCTGAACGGACCCGTCGATCCGGTTATCTCTGACTTTCGGCTCTTCGAGCCACTCGAGCAGCAATGCGGCACTGACAGTGGCGCGGAGATCCTTGGTAATGAGGTGAGCGGGATGCCCCGAATCTTCCACTTTCAGGACGATGGTGAAGGTGCCGGGCTTGGTGGGGCGTCCGCATAGGCAGCCGTCCGCGCTCAGGGTGAGACCTTCGGGCAAGTCGCCACCAGCCACACTCCAGACATAAGGCGGGACCCCGCCCTTGGCATGCAGTTGCATGCGGAAATCCGTACCGGCGGTGAGCGGGGGCATCGGCATATCGATAATCGACAGAGGTTCCTGCGCGCCCGCGGTTGCGCAAAAACAGATCAAAGCTGCAATCAGCGTAATAGGCTTCGTCAAGTTCACCCCCAAAGCTCGTTTGATTTTACGTCGCCCACAGCGTAAAAGAACCACAAGATGACTCGTCGTTGGTACAAGGCCTTTGGCCTCTCGGTTGCGACTCTTGGAGCGTCCTGCATTCTCCTCCTCACTCAGAACGCCCGCGGACAGGTTTCTTCCGCGAAAAAAGATGACCACGCCGGGGAAGCGGCGATTTTTGAGCGAATCCTCAACCGCGCACGCTTCGAGAATGACGGAACCGGCGTCGAGGAATCCGAAGCGGTCATCCGGATTCAGAGCGAGGCCGGTGTCAAGGAATTCGGGCAGTTAGTGTTTGGATATTCCTCGGCAACGGAGAAGTTAGAGGTCGAGTATGTCCGCGTGAAGAAATCCGACGGGCAGGTGATCGTAACTCCTGAATCGACCGCACAGGATTTCGCTCCCGATGTGCTGAAAGAAGCTCCCATGTACAGCGACTACCGGCAGCGGCATATTTCGGTCGCCGCGCTGCGCCCGGGAGACACCCTGGAATACCGCACGGTGACCCGCATCGTGACTCCGCTGGCTGCCGGAAATTTCTGGTATGAGCACACGTTTCCCAAGGGTGTCGTTGTAAATGAGGACCGCCTGGAAGTGGACGTTCCCAAGGCGCGCGAATTGAAATTGAAGACGCCCAAGCATCCTCCCGAGATTCAGGACAGCGGTGATCGGCGCATCTACACGTGGGTGGTGAAGGGAATTGAGCCGGAACGCGGCAAGCAGAAAGATGAAGATGCCGAGGAGGAAACCGGTCCGGATGTGCAACTCACGACATTCACCGACTGGAAGCAAATCGAGCAATGGTACGCCCAGCTCCAGGGCGAGCGCGTGACGGTGGACGACAACGTTCGCAAACAGGCCGAGGCAGTTACCAAGGGGGCGACGACGCCGGAGGAGAAGGCGCGCCGCTTGTATGACTTTGTCGCGCTCAACATTCGGTATGTCAGCATTTCACTCGGCGTAGGACGGTACCAGCCGCATGCGGCGTCCGACATTCTCCAGAGCGGTTACGGCGACTGCAAGGACAAGCACACGTTGCTGGCGGCGATGCTGAAGGTCGAGGGAATTCAGAGTTATCCCGTGCTCATCGACAGTTCGCGCAAGCTGGATGAAGACGAGCCCTCGCCCGCGCAGTTCGATCACGTGATCACGCTCGCCCGGGTGGGAACGAATCTGACCTGGCTGGATACCACGCAGGAAGTGACTCCCTACGGGCTGCTGCTTTACCAGTTGCGCAACAAGCTGGCAGTCGTCGCCTCCGGCGATGCGGAAGGTGGAGTGCGCCGCACGCCCGCGGATTCGCCGATCAAAACCTTCATGCACTTTTCACTGAATGGAAAATTCAGCGAATACGGCGGGCTCGATGCGACGCTGGAATTCACCGCCCAGGGGGATCGCGATTGGCCGATGCGCGAGGCATTCCGCCAGATTCCGGAAGCGAACTGGACCGACACCGTGAAAGCCGTCTCCGCCAGTTGGGGATTGCCGGGAGATGTGGACAGCGTGCAACTGGATCCGATCGAAGACACCTCGAAGCCCTTCCACCTGAAATATCACCTGAAGATTGACCGGTATTTTGTCGTACCCTCCGCCAGCGTTGACTTCCGCCCGATTCCGCCGCTGGGCCTTCCTGCGATACGAGCATCCAGCAAGAACACCGAACCAATCGACATCGGCCCGGCAGGAGACGTGGATTACAAGGTGCGCCTGGAGTTTCCTTCCAATTACACCGTGCACACTCCGCTTGCCGTGAAGATGTCGCGGGATTATGGCGAGTATTCGTCGACTTACTCGCTCAGCGTTTCTTCCTCCAAGCAGGCTGTCCTCGAAGGTGAGCGCAAGTT
>JBELAC010000060.1:0-21150 GCA_049509215.1 Terriglobales bacterium | reverse complement strand
TCCTTTAGCTTAATGAGCTTGATGGGATCTTTCTCGCTCTCAAACAGGCGTGCGATGGCCCTGCGGCTGACATGATCGGCCTCATCCTCCAGCCGGTTGACCTCTTCACAATGCTTCATGACTTCTCCGTTCTTTTCCAGCAACGAAACGCCGCGTGCCAGTTCTTCGCTCTGCAGGACGATAAGTCCGGCCAGTTCAGCCGCGTCTGGCGGTGGCTCGGTGATCTTGTACATAACCAGCCGGTTCGCCGCGGCATTGGTGAAGTCGAGAACATCGTCCAGCGAGGAAGCTAGCTTGTGAATGTCCTCACGGTCAAAAGGAGTAATAAAGCTCTGATTGAGCTTGGTGATGATGGCATGGGTAGCGCGGTCACCTTTATGTTCGACAGCTTGAATCTGCTCGACCCGCATGTACAGGTCGCGCGGATCCTCGAGAACGCTGCGCAGAAGCTTGGCGCCGTCGGTAAGGTAACTGGAGAGCTCCGCGAAGAGCTCGAAGAACTTTGCATCGTGGGGAATCAGACGCACGATTGCCTCCTGATCGGTACTCGGTTGGTGCTTTGAACATGGATGTTTTCACTGGACCACGATTTACAGCGCGGATCTACTCTTTCAACCCTTGAGAATTGCGCCAACGACAATGTCCGGGAACACATGTCTGGGAACCAAAGAGTATAGCGTATACCGCAGGAGAGTTAAGCGCGCTCGCGGAGCACCGCTTGTCGTTTGGAAGAGGAAATGAATTTGCGGGTGCTCAGCTCGGTGGTTAGCGAGTGCCCGGCCCGCCGCCAGGTGGCGGCATGTGGGGTCGTGGGGTTGGGCCGGGCAATGCTATCTACTTCCTTGTTTCTAGTAATGTGTTTACTTTTTACACTTTGTTGTACGTTCAGGCTGTGATTTACATCACAGATCGGTGTGACGGATAGGCTACGCGGACCTGTGACGTTCATCACCGCGCGCAAAACGCGAAGGTTTTAGTTTTGTGGATGAGTGAGGAAGGAATCAGAACAACATGACGTACGTGATTACCGATAGCTGTATTAAAGATAATCTTTGCGTAGAGGTTTGTCCCACCGATTGCATTCATCCCAAAACAGACGAGCCCAAGCTTGAAGAAGTGACCCAACTTTACGTCGATCCCGCCGGCTGCATCGATTGCGGAGCCTGTGTTCCGGCCTGCGGATCTGACTCGATTTTTGCGGCTGAAGATCTTCCCGAGGAAAAGAAAGAATTCCTCGAAAAGAACGCGGCCTTTTACAGCAGCTAGCCTTGCTTCTAGTTGCTCCCTCCTGCCCGCGCCCCGCGCCTGGGGCGCGGGTGTTTATTCCCCTCTTGAATGCCGCCTTGACAGCCGGTTCTTGCCTTTCTATCGTTGCTATCCAGCATTGCCAACGAAACCATGAACATCATCAAGGCTACGAAGAAGTATGAGGAGTGGCTCGCGCAGCATCTGCAAATCGTCGACTCCGACCTGCGCCTGAAGCACGAACGCATGGCGGAATCCGAGTTCTCGTTCTTCCGCGCGACGTTCTACCGCTGGCTGCAGGTTTGGGACGAGGTTTGCGCCGACCTGTGGCGTGTGCCAAATCTGCTCTCCGTCGGCGATCTCCACGTCGAGAACTTCGGCACCTGGCGCGACACCGATGGAAGACTGATATGGGGCATCAACGATTTTGACGAGGCCTGCGTTTATCCGTACACGATGGACTTGGTGAGGCTAGCAACCAGCGCCTTGCTTGCCGTCCGCGAGGAACGCCTGACGATGAAGCCAAAAGACTCGGCCGAGTCCATTCTCAGCGGGTATCAGCGAGGGATGGAGCAGGGCGGCCGTCCGTTTGTGCTGGAAGAGGAGCATGTCTGGTTGCGCGCAATTGCCGAAAGCAAACTCCGCGATCCGGTCGTCTTCTGGCAGAAGATGGATCGCCTGCCCGCCGTCCGGGGAGTCGCTCCGGAAAGCGCGCGCGAGGCGGTCGAGTACTTATTGCCCGAGCGCGGAATCCAATATCGTTTGGTACGGCGGGTGGCTGGATTGGGCAGTCTGGGTCGTGTCCGGCTGGTCGCTCTGGCGGATTGGAAAGGCGGCCGAGTTGCCCGCGAGGCCAAGGCACTCGCTCCGTCGGCATCGCATTGGGTCGATCCAAAGGCGCCGAGAGAGATTCTGTACGGGGCAATTCTCCGGCGCTCCGTCCGCTGTCCCGATCCATATGTCCAACTGCGCGGACATTGGATTGTGCGGCGTTTGTCGCCGCATTGCTCTCGCATCGAACTGGAGACGCTCGGCACAGCGCGCGGCGAGTGCCGTCTTCTGGAAGCGATGGGTCGAGAGACCGCGAACGTTCATGCCGGAACAGAAGAAAAGAGACGAGCGATCTTGAAGGACTTGCACGCGCGCAAAGGAAACTGGCTGGCGAAGGCCGCAAGCGCGATGGCGGAAATGACAGGGAAAGACTGGCATACGTGGAGGGAGCGCCAGCAGACCCGGACTTCGTCGTAGGAATCACTCGCAAAGCTGAGTTCCGACTCGGTCAGGATCTGCCGGCGCTTTTAATGGAGAGGAAGTCCATGCGGGGGTCCCGGAGAAGAGGCAAAAAGCGGAAACTCAAGCGTGCGACGTGCGCATTCGTTGGAACCCGGAATCAGAGCATCAAGGATAGACTCGAGGGTTGCCGCCGACCCTGTCCAGACGCGCGACAGGCTTTCGCGGTGAATGGACAGCTCACCGACGAGATGACCGGCTGAGCGATGATCGAGACTAAAGTCGGGCAACGCCGGATCGCTGGTGATCGGGCTTGGCGGCTCCGCGTGGGGAATGAGTCGAAGGCTCGCTTGATCGAGCCAGTGGGCGATCAGCACCCGAAGATGCCGGCTGCAGCAGGCGGAGCGCACTTTCTTCTGCGTAGCCAGCGACGGATGCCAGCTCAGAATCTTCAGGTGGTCGAGCCAGCGATTCTCAACTACCAGAAACCAGCCTTCGTGCCGGAAACTCACCAGACCACAAACCGAGCAAGGGAGGCGTTTTGGGATGAAGAAATCCATGACCCTTTCTCTCATGCGCCATTCGCAACTGCCGACCGCGCTCTCGAGGAACGTAGACCTGCTCGTTCGGTGAGAGGGACGGTCAACATTCCCAGGTTGGCATCAAAGTGGAGCGTGAAGTGAGTTGAGCAAGCGCCGCACAACCAGAAGTGCTCGCGTTTGCGCATTTTGCGGCGGCTGCCATCGAACGGCTGCTCGGGATCGTTTTCGAGAGTTTCGGCCAGAAATAGTTTGCCTTCATGCATCGACCGGAACGGAACTGTACACCCGGGGTTGGCGCATTTCTGAAGCATTGGCTGGTCCCTGTCTTCTCCACTTAATAACTTCTTATGGAGTGACAGAAGACATGCACGCAACTGGCCAAGTGGTAAAATTCGTTTGTTTAGAAATAGTTTGCTTCTACTTGTAAGGACTTAGCAGAGAGAAGGCTTTATTACATTCGTGGTTATTTAAGGTAAATGACGAATTACTGACACAGACGCCGAAGGAGCGCAGAACTTCACTGGCGGAGTGTGATTCGAGTCACAAGGGTTTTGTGGAAGGTTCGTGGTCCCAGGTCTCAGCCTTTATGCCCGAAACCGCACAGGCGATCAGAAGAAGTTTGACTTAAGAGAGAATGCGTTCTGAGATGAGAAGCAGTCTCATAGATTGGCTTTGAAAGGGCACGCCTTCGCAGCTTGTGGAAGAAGTCACAAATATTGCGGCGCTATGCGAGAGAGGCTCCTCAGGGCCACGTAAGTCGAGAAGAATCAGCGAGGGCTTCAGCCCCGGTGGTTGCGCTTCGGTCGCGCCCGGACTTCCGAAAGAAGCCCAGCTTTGCCGGCTAAATGCCACGCGCTCAAGATTGTACCTCTAACTCCCTGTCGCTCAGACTGTGCAAGGAAAATCCCGCTAACTCAATAATTTTAGTAGACCGGCCAACGAAGAAAATTGTCTGGGAACCGACAACCCGGAACTGAGAAACAGGAACTGAGAACTGAAATTACCTCAGTGGCATCCCGCATCCTTCAACGCCTCGCCAAAGCATGTGAGGAAGTTACTCACGCCTTCTTCCGTCGCCAACGGACCCATGATTCCAATACGGAAAATCTTCCCGGCCAGGGGGCCAAAGCCTCCGCTGATTTCGATCCCATTCTTCCGTAGTAGGTGCGACCGGACTTTGGCGTCGTCAACTCCGGCCGGTACGCAGGGGGTGTTCAGGTTCCAGATGCGGTGGAACGGCGCAACGAGCATCTTCATTCTCAAGGCTCCGATCCCGTGAACAAATTGCTCATGCGCATGGCGATGGCGTTGCAGGCGATTCTCGAGTCCTTCTTCTTCGATGAGCGACAGCCCTTCGTGTAGCGCATAGAACAAGGTCGCAGAAGCCGTGTGGTGGTAGCGATGCGATTGCGTCAGGTAGTCGGCAATCAGCGCAAGATCAAAGTACCAGCTGCGGTTCGGGTGCTTCCTCTGTTTGAGCCGATCGAAGGCGCGCGGAGAGATCGTCACGGGACTCAACCCGGGAGGGCAACTTAAGCCCTTCTGGGTGCAACTATAGGCGACATCGATTCCGGTTTCGTCGATCTTTACGGGCATTGCGCCCAGCGAAGTCACACAATCGGCGATCACGATGGCGTCAACATCGTGCGCGGCGGAGCAGATTGCTTTGCCTTCGGTGAACACACCGGTTGAGGTTTCAGCCTGCACGTAGGCCACTACCTGCGGGCGCTCGCGGCGGATCCAATCGGCGGCCTCGTTCAGGTCGAACGGCTCTCCCCAGGGCTTCTCCAAGCGGACGACAATGCCGCCATGACGTTTTGCCATTTCGGTAATGCGATCGGCGAAAAACCCGGCGGCAAGGATGCAGATCCTCGTGCCGGGTTCGACGAAGTTCGAGATGGCTGTCTCCATGCCTCCGCTGCCGGTGGCGGATATGGGAAGCGTCAGATCGTTTTTCGTACCGAACACCTCGCGCAGCATGCGCTGCACGCCCTGCGAGATCTCGAAGAAATAAGGGTCGAGATGTCCAACGATCGGCTGGGCCATCGCCCGGTAAACGCGAGGGTGCACCTGGGTCGGGCCGGGGCCATACAGCAGTCGCTTTGGAGGATGAACGGACAGCTTGGTTGAGCCAGAGACGGTTTCCTCAGCAGAGATCATGGATCGCTCCTAAAGATGACTCGACCATGATACGAAATCTGAAGGCAGCTCGACAGGTTGACGGCGGTTCTACGGGATTTGGATCACCTCAGGATTCCGAGTGCATCGATCAGAAACTTCCCTAGCCCACGGCGTCGAGGGCGCGCTCCTGGCAGTTGGAGCACAGGGTCGACTCTTTCAGGTCGATCCATTCGACGGCGTGGGAGGGAGCCATGGCGCAGGAATAGTCGTCGCAGTGCGTGAGATCGACGGTATGTCCGACCTCGTGAACGGATTCCTTGACGAGGCGGTCGAGCAGGAGATCGGAGTCGGGAGGAAGTCCGTAAAACTGCTGGCGCAGGCGATGGAGGGAGACGATGGCGCAAGGACCTCCCATTTGGGCTTCGCCGAAGACAAACGTCAGAATGGGGATGTAAAGATCGGCGGCCGTGACGCCGAGCACGCGCCATGCGCCGCGGTTCGCGTATTTCTGCATGGCTTGAAGAATTTCGGAAGAATGATGCTGTCCGCGCTCAGAATGGAAAGCGACCTGGGGATCGAGCCGCTCGTCGAGAATACGGACAGGGACGCGAAAGGAATTGGCGAGCGGCAGAGCGAGACCGTGCAAGAGTCGCGGGTCGAGGTCTCCGACGGGCAACAGATCGAGCATCTTGTTCATCGCGTTGCCTTCACCATCTCTTTATCTGGTCTCGACGGGGCGGCTCCAGCCATACTTTTTCAGCTTATGATGCAGAGTTACACGATCGATGTCGAGCGTTTCCGCCGTGCGGGTCTGGTTAAAGCCACATTCTTCAAGGACGCGCAGGATGTGAGCCTTTTCCATGTCTTCCAGTGACTTGGGCACACCATTGGATGCAGTTGCCTGGGTCTTGAAGATAAAATCCTGCTCCCGGATTTCCGGCTCCTGCGCAACCACCATCGCGCGTTCGATCGCATTCTCAAGCTCGCGGATGTTGCCGGGCCAGGGCTGTTGCTGGAGCAGGTCCATGGCAACCGGATTCACGCGATTAATCTTCTTGTTCATCTGGAGCGAAAACTTCCGGACGAAATGATTGACGAGCAGCGGGATGTCTTCGCGGCGCTCGCGCAAGGACGGCAGGACGATGTGGAACACGTTGAGCCGATAGAAAAGATCGGGACGGAATTTACCTTCCTCGATGAGCTGCTCGAGATTTTTGTTGGTGGCGGCGACGCAGCGGAAATCGACTTTAATCGGTTGCGTGCTGCCGACGCGCACAATCTCGTGCTCCTGCAGAACGCGCAGAAGGTCGGTTTGGGTTTTGAGGCTGATGTCTCCGATTTCATCGAGGAAGACCGTACCGCCTTCCGCGATTTCAAACTTTCCTTTCTTACGGTACTGGGCGCCGGTGAAGGCTCCTTTTTCGTGCCCGAAGAGCTCGCTTTCGAGAAGCGTCTCGGTGAGGGCGCCGCAGTGAATGACGACCAGCGGATGGAAGCGGCGCGGGCTGGCATGGTGAATGGCGCGGGTGACCAGTTCCTTGCCGGTGCCGCTGTCGCCGGTGACCAGGACGGTCGCGTCGGTCGGGGCCACGGTCTCGATCGCGTGAAAGATCTTCTGCATCGCCTCGCTTTCGCCGATGATGTCTTCGGGGCGGGCGACTTCGGCGACGGTCTCGCGCAGACGCACGTTCTCCTCTTCCGTACGTTTGTGGGCGAGCGCCTTTTTGACGATATGGGCAATTTCATCCGGATCGAGCGGCTTGGTGACATAGTCATAGGCGCCGTTCTTGAGCGCTGCCACGGCGGTTTCAACCGAAGCGTACCCCGTCATCATGATGACAATGAGACTGGGGTCGACCTCGTGCATGCGGCGCTGGAGTTCGATACCGTCCGTGCCATGCATTTTGATATCGCAGAGCACGGCATCCCAGGATTTTTCGGCCAACCGCGTAAGCGCCGTATTCGCGTCTTCGGCAGTGCCGACCTCGTATCCTTCTTCATGAAACCATTTGGCCAGAGAATCGCGCACGCTGAGTTCGTCGTCCACGATGAGTAACTTTGCTGGTTGCGTCAAGGCAATCACCTCTTTGTTTCCGTACCCGTCAAAGCAGGCTCGGGTACTGGGCCGGTGCGGTCAGGCACCGGCAGTGTGATGGTTACGGTTGTTCCTTTTCCAACTTCAGATTCGATGGAGATGGTTCCGCTGTGGCGTTCGACGATGCCGCGGCTCACAGCCAAACCGAGTCCCGTGCCGTGGCCGTGCTCTTTGGTGGTGACGAAGGGCTCAAAGATCTTCGGCAAAACGTCGGGAGGAATGCCAGACCCGTCGTCGCGAATGGTGAGGGCGACCTGACGGCCCTCATGGCAAAGGCGGGACTCGATCCAGAGCGTTCCGCCCTTGGGCATGGCGTCGACCGCATTGACGATCACGGCCAGCATTACTTGCTCGATTTGCGAAGGGTCGCACTGGAGCCGGGGCAGATCGTCCGCCAGCGAGCAATGCAGTTCGACGGCGGCGATCTCGAGATTGTGACGGAGCAACATCGTGCATTGATTCACCACCCGATTCAGGTCGACAGATTGGAGGTTCATGGGAGACTGGCGCGAGAAACTGAGCAGGTTCTTCACGAGGTCCCCGCAGCGGCGGCTCTCGGAGGAAATTAAGTCCAGGCACTGCTGTGCTTCCTGCTTTTTCTCACGGCTCACAGTGTCGTTGTCGACCCACTTCTTGAGGAGCTTCGAATAGGTGAGGATGCCGGAGAGGGGATTGTTGATCTCATGGGCGACGACAGCCGCCATTTTGCCGACCGAGGACATGGTCTCGACGTGCAACATCTCGTCGTGCGCGCGCCGCAGTTCGCGCGTCTTTTCCTCGACGCGGTCTGACAGAGTTCGGGCCCAGGCAACCATCTGCTCATTCGCTCCGCGCAATTGAAGGCTCATGGAGTTGAACGAGTCGGCGAGCGCCCCGATCTCGTCTTTCGAGTGAAGTTCGATCTGGTAGCCGAGTTCCCCTTCGCTTAACTTTTGCGTTCCGGCACGGAGCTGTTTCAGGGGATGGTCGACGACGCGCCGGATGAAAAACCAACTCAGGACGGCGATGGCAACCATGGCCAGCGCATCGCAGGCCATGGTTCTTAAGGAAACCTCTGCCAATTGCTGGTCGGTGCGAGCGAGGGAGAGATGGGTATCAAGCACCCCGAGAATCTTCTGGCTGGCGGGATGGGCGTGGCACTCAGCGTTCGAGCAATCAGGCTCATTCTCGATCGGGGTGATGATCGCCAATACCCGCTCTCCCTGCGCACGATAGATGCGGAAACGGTCCGGGCGGTCGATGTGAGTCAGGGTTTGCTGATGAGCATGGCAGGCATAGCAAGCTTCCGCATCTTTGTCGACGGTGCGATCGGCTTCCGACGGGTCGGTGGAATAGCTGATGTGGCCCTGACGATCAAAGACGCGAACGCGCACCATGCCGGGCTCATCGGCCATGGTGGAGATGGCGCGGTGCAGCCCATCGCGATCGTTGCGGAGCATGTAATCGGTAGTGTTGCGGTGGATGATGTCGCTGATCCGCTCGGCACTCAAGAGGGTCGCAGCCTCCAGATGCTGGCGTTGCAAACGGATGGTGAGATATCCGAGGAGCGAAAAGATCACCAGAAGAGCGCCGAGCAGCAAGATAATGAGCTTGGTGCCTATTCCATTACGAACGCGGTCCAGGTAATGGGTCGTCGGTTTGGTATCAGTCCCCGGCATGGCTCAACACCGCTGTGTCGGCCGCGTGAGAGAGGCGCGGCTGTGCCGCATGCTTTTCTTCTTCACCAAAAATTGGCAGGTACCTTGCCGCCACCCCGAAGAGCGCGAAGCCTACAGCAATAATCATCAGAGTGATGGAGAACTCGGTCCATTTCGGCATGTAGTGATGGCCGACATAGGTCTCAAAGCCGATGAGCGCGATGTTGAGGCGGTTGGTAATAAAACCCAGGACCGTGGAAATGGAAGCCAGATAAAGAAGCTGTGGCGATAACCGTACCTTCTTGAAGCTGAGCATCGTAATGGGAATGACAAAGGTCAGCGTCAGTTCAAGCCAAAGGAAATATGCCTCGTAGCTCGGAGTTACGATCTGCTTGAGCAGCCCGCGATGAAAGTAGTCTTCGAAGCGGAGCAGGGCATTAACCCAGAGAGCAATCAGCAAGGCGCCACCGAGGGTCACTAGTACGGGTAGTTCAAGCTGGCGGCCGAAAGCCTTCGCACTTTGTGTGGATTCGAAGATGGTCATGGCCAATCCGACCGCAACCGCCGATCCAAAGAAGAAGAAGGGCAGCGCCGGTGTGTACCAGAACGGATGCAGCTTGCTGGGCATGATCAGGTAAAGGGAGCCGAGCGAGCTCTGGTGGAGAGTCGAAAGGAGGATGCCGGCCACGATCAGCACGGGATAGATCTTGTGAATCCACTTAATTGGGGTCTGGAGATTGAAGCGTTCGAGGACGTTGGGTAGGAATTCGAAAAAGAGCACAGTAGTATAGGTCATCACGCAGAAACCGACCTCGAACATGACCGAGTGCGGATTCATGTAGATCATCTGATGCCAGATGAACCAGGGCCGGCCCAAATCAAACAACAATCCGACGATGAACAGGAGGTATCCGAGGAACGCGGTCAAGACCGCGGGCCGCACAACTGCGTGCAGACGCTCGACGTTAAATAGGTAGACGGCGCCGACCATGCAGAAGCCGCCAGCCGCCAGCATCACGCCGCAAAGACAATCAAAGCCGATCCAGAGCCCCCAGGGAAACTGGTCGGTCATGTTCGAAACTGCGCCGAGGCCGCGGAAATAGCGGACGAATGAGGAGTAAAGGCCGAGGGCCATGATGACGAGAAAAATAACTCTCCAGAGAGTCAGCTTGAATTTCATTAGTCTTTCCTCGTTTCTTGCCCTTTTGCGTGGCCGTTTTTCTCTTGCGCTTCCGCGATGGCTACTTCGTCACGGCGATGCGATACCCAATAGATGCCGCCTAATACCAGCGTCCAAAGAGGAATGAAGTCGGGAATTCTCTCCATGACGCGGCCAGTGTATTCCGGCATGGGAGTGTCACCGATTCTCTCGGAGGCGGGATAGCCATAGTCTTCGACATTTGCTTTTGCAATGAGAAGGACAGAGGTCCCGCCCACTTCCTCGAGGCCGTAAATGTGGGGACGATAGTTCGAGGGGTTCTGGCTGATGCGGTCCTTCGCCTCTTTAATCAGGTCGTCGCGCTCGCCGAATTTGGTAGCACCCGTGGGACAGATTTCAGCGCAGGCAGTTTGCTTGCCGGCCACCACGCGATCGGGGCACATAACGCATTTGCGAACGCGCGGATTGAGCGCCTGCCATTCATACTTGGGCACGCTGAAGGGACAGGCCACCATGCAATAGCGGCAGCCGATGCATTTCCAGACGTCGTAGACAACCGGGCCTTCCTTGGTTTTGTGGAGAGCGCCTACCGGGCAAACCGACGCACAGGCCGGCTTCTGGCAGTGCATGCAGAGACGGCGCATGAATTTGTCGTCCTTGGTGAGAACGACGGTGTATTTATGCGCCGACTGGACGGACTCGGCGGCTACCGCGTCGTCGTAGGGAAGATTGTTCTGCTGCGCACAGGCGCCTTCGCATTGCTTGCAACCGATGCACATGGTCGCGTCATACAGGATGGCCTTACTCATGATGATCTCCGGGCCACTCCGGAACAGGACGTCCGCAACCAGACGAAGGCGCGCGGATCTGAGGGCTGTGGCGAAGTGGCAAGCAAGAACCGGCACGGCAAAGAGTCGGTTCGTGTGCCAATCGTTCTGGTACCAAACTATTGCCCGGGTTCCACCTGAATTGAAGAACCCGGGCGGGCTGTCCCATATCTCAGTGCGGAAGGCTCGGCGCTCAGCCAGTTTCGGGGGAGCAGCCGACAGTTATCGCTTTGAGTCCGTTGAACCGGACCCCGGCGCCCATACACTTCCGCGGGTTTCCGATGCCGCTGGGGGAGAAGTCATAAGCCGGCGCAAGAACCCACACTGAAACAGCCGGTGCGAACTACTTCAAGCCCTTAAGGTAAGTCGCGATCGCTTTCGCGTCGTCAGCGGACAGACCCTTTACTTTAGCCGGGTGCTTCGCTGTTTCGGTAATGCCCTTCGTCACAGCGGCCTCGTCCTTACCAGTCAGTGCGGGTGCCTTCATCGCGGGCTTGCCGGCCGCATCTGCGCCATGGCAGGCAGCGCAGTTCGCCTTGTACAGGCCAGCGCCGTCTTCGGCCCAAGCGAGATTCGGAATCAGAACGAACAGAGCGACCGCGATCGTGAGTACAAGCGCCGCGATTTTGGTGGTTTTCATGATTGCATTTCCTCTCAAGAAGTTAAGTTGGCGGAGGGAAAGCGGTGGCCGAAAGTAACGTGTTGTTGTTTTCACCACCACCGCGACTTCGTGAATCAGCGTGTAGCGATTCACCGCATTTCCTGCCGCGCTGATGTAAGTTTCAACAATGAGGCGAAATGCCGCGGTGATGGGGGTCACTCTTGGGCGTGATTCGTGTTCAGGTTTGTCGGGTTATAGCACACAAACTTAGGGGAAAAGGCTCAATAAAAACGGGCAGAGCCAAAATCGAGGCTCTGCCCAGTCTTGGTTTGGAAAGATACTACTTTCCCGACCCGACCAGCTTAACTTCGTCCACAAGCGGCTTCCCGTCAAGGGCCATCGAGAGCTTTCCGGTAACGTTGCCTTGCTGGGTCGGAGTGAAAGTCACATTAATCGTGCAGCTTGCACCCGCGGTCAGGGACGTCCCGCAGTTGTCGGTCTGCGTGTACACGCTTGGAGCAGTCGTGATCTGTTGGATCGTAAGCTGCTTGTTTGCGGCATTCGCCAGCACAACAGGGACTGTTCCGGTCTGGCCCACCGGCACGCTGCCGAAATTGGCAAGGATTGGGTATACAAGAACCGGAGTCACCGATCCGATTCCCGAGAGAGCAACGGTTTGCGGTGAATTACTCGCATTATCGTTGATGGAGAGCGTTGCGGTCTCCGCCGACGGGACGCTCGGATCGAAGACTACATGGATGGAGCAGCTCTTGTTTGGTGCCAGGCTTGTGCCGCAATCATTGGTCTGCTGGAAGTCTGGATTGTTTGTTGCGATGCTTGAAATGAAGACCGCGACCTCGCCGCCATTTGTCACCGTGACTTTTTGAACTTTGCTCTTGCTGCCGAGCTCGTGATATCCGAATGCCAGGCTGCCGGTAGAAATACTCACAGTCGGACTATTCGGATACCAGACGAGAGCTGTCTTGCTCTTAAGGGACGGTTGATCGTAGCTGAATTGAGTTCCCAGGTTGGACGAAACCTGTGTTCCAACACTTGCGGTCGCCCCGTTATCGTGGCTGGAATAATACCCGCCAAAAATGGTGTTGGCATAATTGAAAACAACTTCACTGCTGCCTTCAAAGAACACGATTTCGAACGTCACCGTATTGGTGGTTTCACAGCAGATCCCGACATCGCGCCACTCGACCACCAGTTCGCGATTCGGTTCGGCCCCGACAACCTCCCAGAAAACATTATTGTCATTGCCGCTGCCGAACGGATAAAGCGTATCCCAGAAGGGCGCCACTAGCGTCAGAGCGACTGAATCCGGAATTGGAGAATTGTAATAAGAGTAGAAGCCATTGAAGGAGACCATGCCACCCGCGCCCACGGTCAGTGTGCTGTAACTGCCTCCGCCAAACTGGATCGGGAACGGAGATACGATCTGCGCGGAACTGTAGTAGCCAAGTTCCAGGTTCGTGCCGGTGATCGTTTTGTAGTCGTACTTTGTAGATTTGGCCGCGTAGTTGATCGGCTGATAGACCACGAATGGCAGGCTGTTCGAGGTGCCCCCGCCCGGCGTCGGTGTAAAGACAGAAATCTGATAAGTGCCCGCAGTCGTAAGATCGGCGGCCGGGATTGTGAAGTTGATTTGGGTGTTGCCATACGTGTAGGAGTACGAAAGAGGCACCCCGTTCCATAACACCTGCGAGCCGTACACGAAGCCCGCACCGTTGGCGGTAACCGCCGTATCTGCGGAACCTGAAGGCGTGCTGGCGAGTGAGAGCGAAGCCAGCGTTGGCACGGGAGCTTGACCGGTCCCGGTGAGGCTCAGAGTGGCTGAATACGCGCTATCCGTATAGATATAGACCTGCCCATATTCCGTTCCCTGACTGCTGGGTGTGAACGTCACAGTAAACGTACAACTGGCACCCACAGCCAGACTCTGAGGACAATTATTAGTTTGCGGGAAGTCACCGTAGGAATAAATATTCGTGATACCAAGGGGGCCGGCGCCAGAATTGGTAAGGGTCGCCGATTGTGGCTGGCTACTCTGGCCAATGAGTGTCGTGGGGAACGTGAGCGAGGTCGGGTTCAGCGTCGGAACACCCGCGCTGACGCTGCTTCCACTGACACTCACCGTCTGTGGGCTCGGCAGGGCATTATCATTGAATGTTATCGTTCCCGATTCGCTGCCTACGATCGTGGGCGTAAACACGACGGTGACCGCACATGATGCACCGGCCGCCAGTGTGTTCGGAGCAATGGGGCAAGTGCTGGTTTCCGCAAAGTCTGTGGGCCCGCTATAAACAACACTGTTGATCGCCAATGGAGCCTGGCCGGTGTTCGTCAGTTGCCCAGTCTGCGTTGCCGTTGTGCCGATGACCTGGCCGTAGAAATAAAAGCAACAGGGGACCTGGGCCACGGGTGAGAGGCCGGTGCCCGTTAGAAATACCGCCTGCGGGTTGAGAGTCGCATTCGTGAAGACACCCAGAACGCTGTGTAATGAACCTCCGGCCAACGGAGAAAAACTCACCGAAATCTGACAACTCGCTCCGGCTGCCAAACTCGATCCGCAATTATTGGTTTGAGTGAAGTGAGACCCGGTAGCGATCAGTGACAACGCGATGGCTGTCGCACCTTGATTGGAAATAGTCACTACTTGCGGCTGGCTGCTGCTTCCGACATCCTGTGTACCGTATTCGAGCAAGTATGACGAAAATGGAAACACGGGCTGCGCGATGTATTCGTCGGCGCCGATGTCAACGACATTATTCACGATCCGCGGGTCGCCCGCGAAATCCTTGCTCGGCAAATCGGGTGCCGAGTTATTGCCGTCGTCAATTGCTGGTGAGCCCGTCTGCATGCGGTAGTTGTCACTGAGAAGCGCGACGAACAAGGGGTCGGCCGTGATGTTTCCGTTCGTGCCGGTGAGGTACGGACAAGATGGATCGTAAGGTGACGCCCCCGAGCTGAACACGTCATTGTTCGTAAAGGCGGGCGGATCGTTATAGTTGTAATTTTCGCAGGACAGCGCCGGGGAATCCCCAGTCGCAATCAGCAGATTGTTTTGCATGGCGAGCGAGTTGTCCATCGTGCCGGCTGCCACTTCCGAGGCGTTCCCGTTGTAGTAGTAAGCGGCATTGTTGGCGATTGTGTTATTGACAACAACCGTCGGCTCGCTGTTCCACGTAAGTCCCGGACCACTGGTGTTGCTCACAATCAGATTTTGGACAAGCGTGCCGTCCGTGTCCATCAGTCCAATTCCGCCTCCTCCGTTCCCGCTGATTACGTTGTTCGAGATGACCAAGCCTGTGGCTCCCCAAACTTCAATGCCGCCGCCTCCACTGTAGTCCGCATTGTCGGCGAGAATATTGCCAATAACCTCCGACTTTGTGACGCCATTTAAGTACATGCCGCCACCGCCGGGTCCCCCGTCACAGCCCGTCTGGGTATTACCGTGAATGATATTGTTTTGAATCAGTGGGCCGCCCCCACTTGCTGCGATGCCCATGCCTTCTGCACAAGCTCCGTTTAACGTGATCACGTTTCCCTGGATTGTAGGAGACGCTCCGTTGATGAGAACGCCACCACCCTCATACCCGGCGGCGAAGGTGCCATAGCCATTGGTGATCGTGAAGCCCGACAAAACCGACGATAATGACTCGTTAGTCGAGAAAGTCACGACCGGGCCAAGTTGTTGCCCGTTGATTGCGGTCGCGCCCGGTCCGCTCACGCTGGTGACCGTAATGGCTTTCCCATTGAAATTAATATTCTCGTAATATGTCCCGGCGGAAACGAGCACAGTGTCGCCATTGGACGCAGCGTTAATGCCAGCCTGGATCGTAGGCTGGTCCTGCGGCACGTGAATGATGTTTCCCATCGCTGGCGCTGCGATCAAAAGCAGAACGGAGAGTAGCGAGATACCGAACATGGCGCGGACCGGCATGATAGAGCCTCTCATGGAAAAATTGGCGTACGTGACTTACTCTGGGTGGAACAGGCAGCCGAGGGTCGAGGCGATGAAAGCGGCGTCGGAAAAGCTGTTTCATCCGCTGCGGAATAACACACAACGTTTTATTCCTGATCACACTGATTGTCAAGATGGTTGTAGAAAGCCGGCGATAGGAGTTGTGGAGTTATTGACCCTGTGAATATGAGAGTAATTAGGTGTAACTCCACATTTACCTGCGGAAGATGGTCGCAGGCCGAGGCGAGATGCCGTTTCGACGGTCTCGGGAGAGCGACCAACTACGGAGCATTCCACTATAGACGTTCCACAAATCCGCGAACAATATGGACCCGGGTTCGTATTCGCTTAGGCCCAACGCTGGCCTGCACGCGGCCTCCAGGACGCTTAACCAGACTTCTAATGCAGGAACAACGCGGTACAGGCGATTGCCATTCCAGCCAAGGCAATAAAAATGCCGGCGTGCCAGAAGATGCGGCGGCCCGATAACAGGGTTATCGAAGTGATTACTAGCGCGACTTCCAGAAATACTTCGCCGAGATCGAAGCGGTTGGTTTTGCGCTGGGTGAGCGCGAATTCTTGCTCGAGTTCATGGGCCTTGGTCTCGATCTCTTTCTTGTCATCTTTATAACGATCGGCTTCGGCGCGGGCTTTTTCCTGGAACTTGGCTGTTGCCTCGGGGTCCTTGGAGGCCACGAGCCCGGCCATGTCGGCGAATAGTTCATCGGTATGCAGACGACCGTTTTTTGCCTGGTAGTAGGCCCACTGGTCGGTCACCTTGTTCTGCAAGATCACTTCTTCGGTGTGGGTGCGATGGCCCATCAGGGACACGGTTGCCACCAGGACGGCCAAAACAGCCATCGTGATTGTGATGGGTGCGAGGTCGGGATGTTCGCGGGCGTGTTCGGCGTGCTCCTGCAGTTCGTGGAGTTCTTCGCTCATGTTATCGGGCTCCTGGTATAGCGTCATGCGAGCTAAGAGGATAAATCAAACTGCCTCATTCTCCCATCACTTTGATCAAGATTCTTTTGTCGCGCTGACCGTCAAATTCAGCGTAGAAGATCTGCTGCCATCTTCCGAAGTCGAGCCTGCCGTTGGTCACGGGCACGATGACTTCGTGGTGGACAAGCAACGATTTCAGATGGGAATCGCCATTATCTTCCCCGGCCTGGTGGTGCTTGTAGTTCTTGTTGAACGGAGCCAGTTTCTCGAGCCACTGATCGATGTCTTCGATGAGGCCGCTTTCGTCGTCGTTGACATAGACTCCGGCTGTGATGTGCATGGCGGAAACGAGAATCATTCCGTCCTTGATTCCTGATTTCTCAAGCGCAGCTTCGACCTGCGGCGTGATGCGAACATAGGCGCGCTTGGTTTTGGTGTGGAGGGTGATGTACACGGTGTGGAATTTCATGGACTAGATTTAACACAAAGCGGGTTCACCACAGAGACATCGAGAAATGCAAAGCACAGTCGGGTTAGTGGCACCCGATTTGCCGGGCATAGACGGGCTTTCGAATGGGAATCATGAGTGCTATTGCGATGTTGCGCCAACTACGAGACCACAACGCAGGCGGCGGTGGGCACTTGCTTCCATTGCCCACGGACCTTTTCCAGCAAATAGAACTGGGCTCGACCGCACAAGCCGCCGCAGATGCTGCCCATATAAACGATTGCGAGAGTTTTGTTCTTGTTGAACCCTACAGGAGACATGAAAATCCATCCTCCCGACCGTGGGTAATGGTCGTAATAGACATCCCATGGATCTACTCCATGCCCTCTGAGAAGGTTCAGGGTTTGCTCATTCACGATTTCGTATGGCTTCTCAATCTGAAACTGCCGCTCCAAGAGAAGCTTCTTTGTCTGAGAACGCTGGTAGTCGGAGATCGCGCCTTTGAATCGACGCATCACGTCGGGACTCAAACATGCCCCAGAAATCTCCGCATTCGATGCGGTCTGCTCTTGAATGATCAGCGTTCCCTTTGCGAAACCGTATGACTCTTGCTGCGGAATGAGCAGGCTATAAATTGGGTAGGCATCAGCCGCTTCGTAGGCCTGCGCTGCGGATAAATCCTGAGCGACAGGCGTCCCAATCCAGAGCACCGAGACGATTAGGCTTAGAGCGAGTGCTCGCATTTGTACACCTCCAACTGCCCATGCTTCGATATTGTTAGGCACCAGCGACGCCCATTCCGGCTATCTGGCGTAAGCAGGCCTTAACGCCCAAAATTCCTAACCACCTTACCGCATTGTCTCTTCGATTTCGGAGAGCCAGTCAGGGCGTTTCAGGACTTCGCGGGGTTTGGGGCCGTCCGCTGCGCCTACGATGCCGTCGCGCTCCATTAGATCGATCAAATGAGCGGCGCGGCCGTAGCCTATGCGGAGACGGCGCTGGAGCAGGGAAGTGGAAGCTTTGCCGAATTCGATGACCAGGCGCACGGCATCGTTGAAGAGCGGATCGTTGTCGTCTTCGGAAAGTTCTCCCGATCCGTCTTCGGAGCCGGCCCCGGCTTCGCGTTCTTCTTTCGGAGCTTCGAGGAATTTTTCCTGATACTGCGCGACGCCTTGCGCCTTCCAGAATTCAACCACCCCGGCAATCTCTTTCTCCGTGACGTAGGGCGCATGCAAGCGGTGCACGCGGGCGGAGCCCGAGGGCAGGTAGAGCATATCGCCACGTCCCAGGAGCGACTCGGCGCCGTTGGCGTCGAGAATCGTGCGCGAATCCACTTTCGTTGCTACGCGGAAAGACACGCGGGCAGGGAAGTTTGCCTTGATCAATCCGGTGATCACATCGACCGACGGACGCTGCGTGGCCAGCACCAGGTGAATACCGACGGCGCGGGCCATCTGTGCCAGCCGCGTGATCGACTCTTCCACGTTGTGGCCGTCGAGCATCATCAGGTCGGCCAATTCGTCGATGATGATGACGATGTAGGGAATCGGGCCTTCATCGGATTGATCGCCGAAGAGGCTGGGCGTGTCGTCAAACAGCGCGTTGTATCCGGCGATGTTGCGGACGCCTTTGGCGGCGAGCAGCTTCAACCGGCGTTCCATTTCGCGGACGGCGTTGCGCAGCGCGTTGGCGGCAAGCTTGGGCTCGGTGATGATCGGCGTCAGAAGATGCGGAATGCCCTCGTAGTTGCCGAGTTCGAGGCGCTTGGGATCGACGAGGACGAGGCGCACCTGATCGGGCGTCGACTTATAAAGAATCGACATGATCATGGCATTGATGGCGACGCTCTTGCCCGTGCCGGTTGATCCGGCAATCAGCAGGTGCGGCATGCCGGCGAGGTCGGCGACCGCGAGGCGGCCATTGATGTCCTTCCCCATGGCGAGGGTGATCTTCGACTTCGAGCCGATGAACTCCTGCGACTCGATGTTCTCGCGCAGCCAGATAATTTCGCGCTCGCGATTCGGAACCTGAATTCCTACGGTGCTTTTGCCGGGCATGCGCTCGACGAGAATGCTTTCGGCGCGCAGAGCGAGGCAGAGGTCGTCGGTGAGGCCGATGATGCGGCTGTATTTGATGCCTGCTTCGGGCTTGTATTCGAAGGTGGTAACGACCGGGCCGGGATTGATCTGCGTGACCTGGCCGTGGACGTCGAATTCGGCATAACGATCGGTGAGCACCGTCGCGAGCAGCTTGAGTTCATCTTCATGCACAGCTTGCTGATCGTCGGCGCGATGGAGCAGGCTCGAAGGCGGCAACTTGTAGCTGCCGGCGATCTTGGGCATGACCGTTTTCGGCTTGTGTTCCGAGTCGGCGCGGTTGGTGACTTCAATATCGGGGGGCGCGTCCTGCGATGCAGGTGACGAAGGCACAGGCGCGAACGCGGCTTCGTCCTCCTCGGCCATACGCTCGATGCCGGTGCGCCGGACGTTGTCGGTCTGCACGCCGGGGATTTCTCGTTCGGTACGAGGCGACTCCGGGCGCGCGACTTCGGGACGTGGCACGGGCACACGAGCCGGTACCAGTTGCGTGGTGACAACTGGCTTTTCGGCGCGGCGTTTTTCCAGTTCCTTCTGCTGACGCTTGCGTTCGCGCTGGTCCTGCCAGTCTTTCCAGCGATCACGCAGAGCAACAAAGAATGCGAAACGCGTGGGTGCCCAGACTTGGATCGCGGAGAACGAGAAGGCTGTGGTCAGGTAAAGAGCGACAGCTAAAACCGTGGTGCAGACAATGTAGGCTCCGGCGACATTCAAGTAACGGATTAATACGTCGCCGACAATGCGGCCGGTCAAGCCTTCAATGGGCATCGCGCCCATCCAGCGAAAATGGCCGGGCAGGATGGCGAGCAGTGCCGGAACAAACATCAACAGCCAGATCGCGCCCAGAGTTTTGGCGATGGGGGCCTGCACGGCGCGCGAGCGGAACCAGCGCATGCCCAGCATGAATAAGAATGTGGGCAGCAGGAAGGAACCAATCCCCAGAAATTGCAGAACGATGTCAGAAAGATAAGCACCAAGGATGCCAATCCAGTTGCGGGCAGCGTGTGATCCGGTAAGGACGGAGGCGCTGTTGAGCGAAGGATCGAGCGGCGAATACGAAGCTAATGCAAGGAAAAGGAGGAGCGCGGAGACGCACAGCACGAGGCCGACGAGCTCGTTCAAGCGCCGGTTCTTCGTGGGCTCAAAGATCTTCGAGAAAGATGTCATGTGGCTTGCGACGGCGTTCGTAGAGCGAGACTCACCCGAGAGCGTCGTTACATGGCCAGAGCTTGACCATTATGACAAGAAGGAGCGGTACGAGCAATGCTCGAAAAGGAACGGGGTGGCGAGTTGGATACGGGCGGTGAAAAGCCGTGAAGAGATGATAGAGAAGAGGCGCGCGGATGATTGATAGGGAATGATTTGGCGGGGACCGCACGTTTGATTTGGCTAAGGACTGATCGCAGATGTATGCCATAATGGCTGACCAATTCTGGCCGAGGGGTGGAGAGTATTCCTGCGATCCGAGGTTTTTGCTGCTTCGTCTTGTTGTGCCTGGGTGCGGCGATGGCATTTGCGCAAACGCCGGCTGAAGAAATCGTTGCCAACCAGAATCGCACTCCGGCGGGAAATCTAGAGAACGGGACGCTGACGCTCCATCTGGAGATTCGCACGGGCGCGTGGCGAGCTGAGGCGGAGGATGGTCCGAAGCTCTTTGTGCAGGCGTTTGGGGAAGTGGGACAGGTGGCACAGATTCCCGGGCCGATGATTCGCGTTCCGGCGGGAACAACCATCCATGTGAGCGTGGCCAATAAGTTTGAAAAGAAGGCGACCGTCTACGGACTCAATACACGGCCGGGCGACCCGAAGGCTGGAGTGGATCTGGCGCCTGGCGAGAGCAAGGAATTCAGCTTCGAGGCGGGCGAGCCGGGAACCTATTACTACTGGGCGCGGACTGTGAGCAAGGAAACGAGCCAGCATCCGCTGCTGGCGGACGCTCATTTGAATGGCGCGTACATTGTCGACGCGCCGGGCGCGGCTACTCCCGACCGAGTTTTCGTCATCAATTCGATGTACGCGCCTCCCGATGTGCTCCACGAAGATTTTGAGGTGGTCACGATTAATGGAAAGTCGTATCCGTACACGGAGCCGCTGGAATACACGCAGGGCGAAAAGATCCGCTGGCGCGTGATCAACCCGAGTTTTTCCCAGCATCCGATGCACCTGCACGGGTCGTTCTACCAGGTACTCGATCTCGGCGATTTCGAGTCGAACACTGCATACGCCGAGAACGACCG